>JAABTE010000349.1 GCA_011390035.1 Desulfobacteraceae bacterium
AGATAGGCCCCGCCGCCGGGCAGGCGCGGCGTGAAGGATTCGCCGAAGATCACCCCGCCGCTGCGGGACAGCCTGGGGTATTTTTTCTCGAAGGCGTCGTCCGCCGTTATGGCCAGGTCGATGAGGATGGGCCGTCTTTCGCCGTAGAAGGGGAGGGCGTATTCGTGATCGCCCTTGCCGATCATCTCATCGGCGGCCACGCCCGTCAGGTTCTCCATGGCCTGGTTCCAGGCGATTACCCGGCCGTCTCCGTCGATCACGAGGGTGGCGTTGGGCAGAAACTGGATGATGTTGTAAAGCTTTCTTTCGGATTCCTTCAGGGCGTTTTCCGCCTGGAGGCGCTCTTTGATCTGGTCCTTGAGCTTCTCATTGGCCGCGGTCAGCTCCGCGGTGCGTTGTTCCACCATCTCCGCAAGATGTTCCCGGTGCCGCTTCAGGTCCTCTTCCGCCGCCCTCCGCCGGGTGATGTCGGTGACAAAGCCCTCGTAATACATGACCTGCCCGAGGGCGTCGGCCACCCGGCGGACATTCATGGACGCCCATATAACGCCTCCGCCCCGCCGGTGAAGCCGGGTCTCGAAATCCGATGCGAAGGCGCGTTCTTCCAGGATCAGCTTCATCTTTTCGCGATCCTCCGGCCGGGCGTAGATCTGTTGGGCGATGTCGGTGACGCTTGTCACCATCTGCTCGGGGGAATCGAATCCGAGAATCCGCGCCAGGGAGGGATTGGCGTTGATGTACACGCCCCCGGGCGTACTCTGGAAAATCCCCTCGATGGCGTTTTCGAACAGGGAGCGGAATTTTTCCTCTGATTCCCGCATCCGCTTGTTGGCCGCGGTCAGCTCGTCGGTGCGTTGAATCAGTTCCAGCTCCGAGCGCTTGGCCTTGGTGATGTCGATGAAGGATCCCTCGTAATACGGCATGCTGCCCCGGGCGTCCAGGACCCGGCGGGCGCGGATGGACACCCACAGGATTTTTTTATCCTTTCGGTAGATCTGTGTTTCAAAGCCATCCACGCGGCCGTCCCGGGCGATCATCCGGATCAGCTTTTCGCGGTCCTCCGGATAAACGTAGATCTGCCGGGCAGCGTCAGTCACGGAGGCGATGACCTCATCGGGCGAGTCGTATTTCAAAATTCTGGCGAAGGACGGATTGACGCTCAGGTACCCGCGGCCGGGAATGCTCTGGAAGATGCCCTCCACGGCGTTTTCGAAAAGGGAGCGGTATCTGGCCTCCGCCGCCTCCAGCGATCTTTTTTTTTCGGCCATGGCCTCAAGCGCCTCTTCCCGCGCCTGTTCCCGCTCCTCTCTCAACAGGCTGATCCGGTCGGCGACCGCCAGGGAGAGCAGAACGATCATCATCAGCGTGCCGATCTGGTAGCCGTGCTCGCTGACCGCGCCGCTGGGGAACATGCCGGCGCGTGTCAGGGTGAGCATGACATTGCCGAGGATCATCGCCCCGAACGCCAGCGCCATGTAGCCCGCCGGCCGATAGCCGCGCCGCCATACGATCAGGGCCGTGAAAAGGAAAAAGGGACTGATGAAAAGCCGCATCAGCATGGCCAGGCGAATGCCGTGGAAATAGCCGATGAAGGGCATCAGCGCGAGCAGCAGCAGCCAGGCGGCGATCAGCGCGTTGAGAATCCGGTGGTTTCGGGGAGCCCGGGAGCGGGTGTCGAGAAACGTGGTCAGGAAATTGAGGCCGGTGATGCTGATCAGCCCCAGCAACAGCAGCGGCAGGAAATACCGGAACCCCGGCGCCGCGTCCCCCAGAAAATACAGATCGACCCCCTCGTATGTCGCCTGGGCCAGGACGATGCTGATCAGAAACGCCACCAGACGCGAGTGGCTCGGCTCCCGCAGCGCCATGTACAAAAAGATGTTGTAGCAGATCATGATCAGCAATCCGCCGTAAAACAGCCCGGAGAACAGAAGGCCCATGAAGGCGCAGCGCCGGAAGCCCGTTTCGGAAAGCAGCGTCAGGGGGAGCGACATGGAGCCCTCGGTCTGAAACCGCAGATGCACGGTCTGCTCCGAGTTCGGGGGAAGATCCAGGGAAAATACGATCTGATGGTAAGGGATATCCCGCGTGGAAAAGGGGTGGCGAACACCCGTGACCGTTTTTTCAAATCCCGTCCGGTCTATCCGGGGCCGGAAACAGGCGGCGTGATGCATGTTGGAAAAGCCAAGTTCGAGAAGATACCGCTTATCCGTGTCGAAGTGGTTCTGGACACGGAACCGGACCCAGTAGGCCGACCGGGTATAGCCGAAGTTGAGCCCCGCCTGCCGGCCGGGCCTGAAGGCATCGGATATGGGCGGGGCGGTCACGTCCTCGATGGTCAGCGTTCCGGCGGGGTCTTCCAGGTATTCCAGATGGCGCCCCAGCGGGTAAGCGTCCCGCCCTTCCGTCAGGGCCACCGGCGGCGGGGCGGCCAGGACGGAAAGGGCCGATGCCTGGGGGATAAGGAATAAAATCGATAAAATCAGATGGCGCATGGCTCCCGGCTCCTGAAAAGGGTCATCGAAAAACGCCACAATGATACACCTTTTCGCCCCGTTCGTACAGAAAGGATGAGCGTTTTGTTGGTTCCTCGTTATTCTTAATGGTAAACCGATTTAAAGGAGGACTATCATAAATGAAAGTTATCATTATAAAAATGTGGCTGATGGAATTATTAGCGCCTGAGCAGCGTGGATCTCCTCAGCCTTATCTCTTACCTGAAATCTTTGATATCGATGCCGCCGCTTTCTTCCTTCGCAACTTTATCGCATTCGATAGCTCCCATTCTTCTCTGTGGCGATTCGCTTCTTCAATATTCCTGAATTTGAAAACACCTTTACGGCAAGTGATCGGACTCAATTTTTCAGCAATATTCCACAGGGTTCCTGATTGTTTATAATATGCATGATCCGGGGAAAAATTTATCATATCCTTTTCCGCGTCTTC
>JAABTE010000350.1 GCA_011390035.1 Desulfobacteraceae bacterium
CGGCCAGGGGCGCGGCCAGCCCGGCCAGAACCCCGATCTCGGTAAAAGCCAGGGGACATGCCACCTTCAGGCACCGCCAGCCGTCCACCACGGCGCCGGCGCGGGGCAGGTAGCGGCTTTCGCAAACAATGGACAGCTCGTCGGCGGTTCGGGCCACGGCGCAGAAAACAGATCGCCATGCCGAGGCGGGCAGCGCGGCGTCCGGCGCCAGCCGGCAGATGCCGAAGGTCTCGTCAAGAAGAATCAGGGTCCGTTCCATCCACAATCTCCCAACGGGCGGTCCGGCGCCAGGCGCCATCGGGGAGGCCGCCCGCCGCCGGTCCGGCGCCCGCCGCCGGTCCGCCGCTCTCCGCCGGTCCGCCACCCTCCGCCGGTCCGCCACCCGTCGCCGGTCCGGCGCTCTCCGCCGGTCCGCCGCTCTCCGGCATCGGTTCCATGCCGATCGTCACCGCGGCCATGTGATTGGCGAAAACTCGGTGGGCCACCCGCCATCGGGCGTCGGCATAGGTCAGTTCCGTCCATTCCCCCGGCGACAGGTCCGCCACGCGGCACCGGCTCAGATGCGCCAGCCCCCGGCCACCCGCCTTGAGTACCGCCTCCTTGGCGGTCCAAAGCTGAAAGAAGGCATCCAGCAGCGCCCGGCCCGAAAGATTGCTTTCCCCTGCCGGTGTAAATTCCCCGGTCAGGGCCCCGTTCCCGGTCAGATCCCCCTTGTCTGTCAGGTCCCCTTTACCGGTCAGGTCCCCCTTGCCTATCAGGGCCCATTCGGGCGCCTCGGCCACTTTGTCGTACATGCCCGGATGGATCGGACGGATCTTTTCGATGTCGATGCCCACCGGCGCCGTCGCCAGAACCCCCGCCACCCATTCCGGCTTGTGGGTGACGGACCAGTGGATGCCGTTTTCCGGCAGGGGGGCGCCGTTTTCGTCCTTGGCTAGTCCCGGGAGGGAAAGATTGCTCAGACGGGCGCAATGCGCCAAGGCCACGCGGGCCTGGCGGCTGAGATGTCGGACCCGTTCAGGGCGGCTCAATGCGGCCGCCTCCGGGGAAACTGTCAGCAAAACAGGGTAGATCGGCTCAAATGCCAAGGGAATGGCTCACTCAACGGGCTCATCAAAATCATCTGAAATTTCAATCAGCCCTTTTGCGCTTCCGAATTTAGGATAAGGTTGAGCAAACGGCACTATCCTGAAACAGAGGCCATCTTCTCTGACTATAATAACATCATTGCCGAGAACCGCCATTGAAAGCAGTTCATCCAGCTTTAGTTTTGCTTCATTCAATGTTATCCGCTGAATCCCCGGCCGGATGGTTGCGCCATGCGCGGCCCCCTGCCCAGCCTGCCCGGGATGATCCGGCGGATCCGGCGGATTCGGCGTCATCTTATGATATCATTCCCCCGCGTCGTTGTCATCAGGCGTCTTGAGTATCATCCGACAATCCGCCACCGTCGCCCCCTCCCCCTTGGCGTGAAGCAGCAGCGGATTGATATCCATCTCATTTATTTGGGGATGATCCATCACCATGTCCGACAGGCTGACCAGCAGCCGCTCCAGAATTTCCGTGTCGGCGGGCGGGCGGCCCCGGAAGCCGGTGAACAGCTTGTATGCCCGGATGGACCGGATCATCCGCCGGGCTTCGTTGCGGCCGATGGGGGACAGGCGGAAGGCCACGTCCTGGAAGACCTCCACGAACACGCCGCCGTAGCCGAACATCAGCAGCGGCCCGAAGATCGGATACCGGCTGCACCCCAGAATCACCTCGTCTCCCTTCGGGGCCATCTTCTGCACCAGAACGCCGTCGATAACCGCGTCGGGCTTGAACCGCCTGGCGCTCTCGATGATGTTCTCGAAGGCATCCCGCGCCGCGTCCGCGTCCGCCAGCCCCACCTTTACTCCGCCGGCGTCGGACTTGTGCAGTATCTGGCTTGAAGAGATCTTCATCACCACCGGATAGCCCATGCCATCGGCGGCGGCCACGGCGGCGTCTGCGCTTTCCGCCAGCTCGGTGGGCAGTGTTTTAAAACCGTAACAGCTCAGGATTTTGTTGCCCTCCAGCTCCCCAAGGTGGGTCTTGCCCGCCGCCAGACAGTCCCGGATAACGCCGGCGGCCCGCTCCCGGTCGTGTTTCAGGGAGAACTGGGCCAGGTGCTGGCGGCTGAGCCACTGGGAATACTGGTACAGGGCGCCAAAGGCCTTGGCCGCCTGCTCGGGAAAGCGGAAGACCGGATAGCCGCGCTCCTGGAGGTATTTGACGCCGAAAGAAACATCGATGATGCCCATGAAGCAGCACAGGATCGGCTTGTGGGTGCGGCCGGCCACCCGGACGATGGCCTCGGCCGTGCCAAGGGCGTTGGTCATGGACTGGGGGGTGAGGATGACCAGGGCGCCGTCCACGCCCTGGTCCCGGATGACGGCGGCCAGGGCGTTCTCGTAGCGGTCGTGGGATGCGTCGCCGATCACGTCCACCGGGTTGTGCAGGTTGGCTGTGGCCGGCAAGTGGCTGGCCAGCACCTCCACGGTCTCATCGGCGAACCGGGCCAGCCGGAGGCCCGAGGAGATGGTCATGTCCGTGGCCACGATGCCCGGACCGCCCGCGTTGGTGACGATGGCCACCCGGTTGCCCGTGGGGATCTTGCGGCGCACCTTTCCCATGGGGCTTTCGGTCTTGGTGGCAAAGGCCGAGGCAAAGTCAAAAAGCTCGTTGATGGACTCGACCCGGATGATGCCCGACTGCTGAAAGATGGAGTCATAGACCGCCTCGGAGCCGGCCAGCGCCCCGGTGTGGGAGGCGGCGGCCTGTGCGCCGGCGGAGGTGCGGCCGGATTTTATCACCAGAATGGGTGTGGGCCGCTCTCCCGAGGTGATGGACTTGACCTCCCGGATGAACTCGGGGCCGCGCCGCAGCTCCTCCAGGTAGATCATGATCACCTTGGTGTCCATATCC
>JAABTE010000351.1 GCA_011390035.1 Desulfobacteraceae bacterium
ATCGGGGCCGCCCCGACACCTTCGATCCCGGCGCCGCCCTGGACGCGATGGAGCAGCTCAAGTCCGCGGAGCTGGCCGATTTTTTCGCCGATGAATGCCTGGCGGCCCGGCGGACGGGCGCCGCCTCCGAATTCCGGCCCCCCGCCGGGGTGGCCGCGCTGTACCCCATCGTCTTTCCCGACGCGCTGGTCCTTTTGCTGATCCCGCCGGCGGGGCCGCCGGATTCTGGTCAGGTTCCAGACGTGGATACCGATTCTGATACCGGGGAGGCGCAACAGCCTGATACCGGAGAGGCGCAACGGCCTGATACCGGAGAGGCCCAACAGAAAGGCCGGGCCGAGTACCGGATTATCGCGCGCGTCATGCCGATACCCGAGGCCCGGCTGGCCCGGGTGGCGGGCCGCTTTCGGGCTTTCCTGCAGGACCCCGCCTCGGGCCGCCGGTATTACCAGGACGCCCGCCGCCTGCATGAGTGGATACTGGGGCCGGTGGCCGATACGCTCAGGTCTATGGCCGTGGAGACCCTGATCGTCGCCCCGGACGGCCCCCTGCGGCTGATTCCCCTTGCCGCCCTCCATGACGGGACGGGCTTTCTGGCCGAGCGGATGGCCGTGGTGACGGTGCCCGCCCTGACCATGGCCGACGCCACGCCCCTTCGGACCGGCGGGGGCGGCGTGCTGCTGGCCGGGCTTTCCGAGGCCCGCCAGGGATTTTCGGCCCTGCCGGCGGTGACCGGCGAAATCCGCGCCCTTGAGGGCTTCCTGGGGGCCGACGTGCTGCTGGATGGCGCCTTCACCCTGGACAACCTCGCCGGCGCCTTCCGGCGGGAGAATTTCGGCATCGTCCACATGGCCACCCACGGCGAGTTCGGCGGCAGCGCGGGGGACACCTTTCTGCTCACCTCCGACGGCAGGCTGACCCTGGATCGGCTGGAGACCCTGGCCCAACTGGGCCGGCTGCGGGCCCAGCCCCTGTCGCTTCTGACCCTGTCGGCCTGCCAGACGGCCCTGGGGGACGCCAGAAGCGCTTTGGGCCTTGCGGGCGTGGCGGTAAAGGCCGGGGCCCTGGGCGCCCTTGCCACCCTCTGGTCCGTGGATGACGCGGCCACGGCCCTGGCTGTGGAGCGGTTTTACCGGCGTGCCATGGCCGGCGGCTCCCGGGCCGGCGCCCTGCGGTCCGCCCAACTGGATCTTTTGAACGGGCCTGATTATCATCACCCCGCCTTCTGGGCCCCGTTCCTGCTCATCGGCAACTGGGGATAGCGCGGCCGCACATTTGCCACGGCCCCGCCGGCGCTCCGCCGATTTCCCTTGACGCCGCCCATGCGGCTGTATTATAGCCCCACGGAAAACATGGCTGTTTATGGCTGTTTTCGGGTCATTCATTTCAATTTTAAGATGAGAGGAGATGCGATATGAGGAAAGTGCGGATGCTTGCGGCTATGACGGCCCTCTGCGCCCTGTTTTCCGGCATGGGGGCGGCGCCGGCCGCGGCCGATGTCACCACGCTAACCTACAGCAACTTTTTCCCGCCCACCCACATCCAGAGCCAGTTGGCCGAGGCATGGTGCAAGGAGGTGGAAGAGCGCACCGAGGGCCGGGTGGTCATCCAGTACTTCGCCGGCCAGACCCTGGCAAAGGCGGACCAGACCTATGACGCCGTGCTCGGCGGCATCGCCGACATCGGCTTTTCCGTGATGGCCTACACACGGGGCCGCTTTCCCGTCATGTCCGCGGTGGATCTGCCCCTGGGCTACACCAGCGGCCGGATGGCCACGGACGTGATCAACAAGGTGTATGCGCAATTTGCGCCCAAAGAGCTGGACGACACCCAGGTGATGTACCTGCACGCCCACGGCCCCGGCCTGATTCACACAAAGGATCGGCCGGTGCGCAAGCTGGAGGACATGAAGGGCCTGAAATTCCGCGCCCACGGCACCAGCGCCCGGGTGGTGTCTGCCCTGGGCGGCACGCCGGTGCCCAAGCCCATGCCCGAAAGCTACCAGATGCTGCAAAAGGGCGTGGTGGACGGCTCCGTCTATCCCATGGAGTCGAACAAGGGCTGGAAGCTGGGCGACGTGACCGATTACTGCACCGCCGCCTTCTCCGCCGCCTACACCACCTCCTTTTTCGTGGCGATGAACAAGGGCCGGTGGAACAGCCTGTCGGAAAAGGACCGGAAAATCATCTCCGAAATCAACGCCGAATGGGCCGTCAAGCACGGCGAGGCCTGGGATGAGAGCGACATGGCGGGCATCCGCTATTTTCTCAACCAGGGCAACGAGATCATCGGCCTGAGCGAAAAGGAGGCCGCACGGTGGGCCGAGGCGGTGGCGCCCATCATCGAGGAATACATGAAGGAACTGGACGGCAAGGGCTTTGACGGCCGCCAGATCATCGATTTCATCAAACAGGCCCAGGAGCAGCCCAGGTAATGGGATCGACGCCAACAGATCCGGCCACGGATCCGGAGGTCGAGTCGGAAACCGAGTCGGAAACCGAGTCGGAAATCGATCTGGAAACCAAGTCGGAAACCAAGTCGGAAATCGAGTCGGAAATCGAGTCGGAGACCGAGCCGGCAACCGATCTGGCAACGGGGCCGGCAACGGGGCCGGGTACGCAACGGCCGGGCCGGGCGATTGCCGGTCCGGCCTGGCCGCTGGCCGGGCCTCTGGCCGGGCTTTTGGCCCGGATCGGAAGCGGATTCGCCCGGATCGGAACCGGTATCGAACGGCTGACGGAGGGCCTCAAGCTGCTCGGCGCCGCCTGCCTGATGGGCATGACCCTGCTCACCTGCGCCGACGTGGTGGGCCGATACATGGGCAGGCCCATCTTCGGCTCCGTGGAGCTGGTGGGCTTCATGGCCACCCTGGCGGTGGCCTTCGCGCTGCCCTACACCCACCAGGTCCGGGGCCATATCGGCGTTGAGATCGTCATGCG
>JAABTE010000036.1 GCA_011390035.1 Desulfobacteraceae bacterium
GAGGTTGGCCAGCCGGACGAGCTTGACGGGCTGAAGCCGGCTGGTGGCGATGTTCACGGGGCATTCGAGGACGCAGGACCTGCAGGTCCAGCACATGTGACTTTCCGCGGCGACCCAGCCCAAAACCCACGCGGTAAAGATTCGGATCCGACGATTGCGTGAATACCCTTGACCAAAGGGCCGAAAATCGCCGTCAGTTCATCTTCGTCAATCATAATGCATTACCCCACCACCCGCCTCTTGCCCGGCACATGGGAGGCGGCCACGAACTTGCCTAGGCCGAAGCTGGTCTGCTTGCCCAGATGCACCTTTTCGCAGAAGCGCACCAAAGGCAGAAATTCCGCCACCGCGCCCTCGTAGGTGGCCGAGCCCATCACGCCGCCCATGAGCATCTCCTGCTCCTGGCGCATGGAGTAGCGCCGCCAGTCGAACCACTTGAGGCTGTTTTCCACCATCCGCACCGATCTGGCCCGCTCGATCAGGCCGTTGTAATCAAGGGCCGGGCCGCCCTCGCCCCAGCAGGCCATCAGGCTGGAAACCCGGCGCAGCATCACCCTTGTCAGGTCCACGAAGGGGATATCGGCGGCCAGCCGGTTGTCCTTTTTATAGCGCAGGGGGGTTTCCAGCATCACGCGGAGCCTGCGGGTGGCGAGGGCGTCCGCCGGGGCCTCGGTGAGGCGCAGGTCGGCGACGGCCTCGGGCACGTCCACCCGCCCCTCCTCCGGCCGATACAGAATCCGGTTGTCCCTTTCCACCGACACCAGGCAAAAGCTCCCGCCATCCCCTTGCCGCCGGCGGCCAATGCCGATTTTTCCCATCCGCTCGAAGGCGTGGATGAAATGGGGCAGATTCCGGTTCACCTCGCCGAAGAGCAGCAGGTGGAAATCGAACTCGTCTCCGGCCTTGTATTGGGTCTTGCCGTCCATGGGCGGCTCGATCACAAAGGGATGGGGAACGGCGGCGACGCGGGACCCCTCCGGCGGAGCGACGGCCAGACCGGTTTCGAACACGCGGGTATAAACGCATTCCCGCCGCAGATCGCAGGCCTCGCAGTCGGGGCCGCCGGGCTGTTCCGGCACCGGAAAGGCGCAGCAGACCTTTTTCAGGGCGCGGCCGAACACGCCCCGGAACGTGGACCCCTTGTACCAGGGCAACAGCGCCTCGTTGTCGAACCGACAGCGGAACAGATATTTTCCGAATTCCATCTCTCGCATCCCTTCTTTGGATGATCTCCGAACCGGATGATCTCCGGCCTGAATTATCTCCGACATGGGTGAACGCCGGCCTCGATGATCGCAGGCGTTGGTAATCGCCGGCATTGGTGGCCGCCGAAGCGCCGCCTGATGTATCCTTTTTGCTGCCCCGCGTCAAGAGGCGAAACCGGCGCCACCCTTGCACCCCTTGGTCATTATAAACGATCCCCAGATCATTATAAACGATTCGCCGGATTCCGTCACGACCATCTTAGCCCGATTCCGTCACGACCCTCTTAGCCCGCCCGGATTCGCCCTTTTGACGCCCCATGTATCATACCACCTTTTTTATCCGCTTTCACCGCCCCGCTACAAGAATGTTTTGACGGACATCGGCGCATCGCATATTATGAGACGTAAACCGGCATTGCCGGAACCGGAAACAACGGCGAAACACCCTCAAAAAAGGAGACGGGGATGAGAGTCAAGCGTTCAGCAACCAAGGCGATAACAGGCGGATGGAAACTTTTCGGCATTACACTGATGCTTCTGGCGCTGACGGCGGCCGTGCCCGACGCGGCGCCGGCCCAGGAGGAAAACCAGCTTCCCGAGATCACCACCTACAAGGCCGAGTGGCTGGACCCGGCCACATTCAAGGCCCGCTTCACCTGCGTCGCCACCGACCCGGACGGCACGGTGGCCTCCTACGCCCTGGATTTCGGCGACGACACCGAGCCGGCCGTCAACGCCACCGGCATGTTCGACCACTCCTTTGCCGGCGCCGGCGCTTACGATACCGTCTGCTCGGCCACGGACAACGAGGGCGGCGTCCGAACCGCCGCCCTTACGGTGGACATCGCCGAGGGACAGGACCCGGACGAGAACATCCTCCCGCGCTTTACCCAATTTTACGCGGAATGGCTCGACCCGGCCACGCTGGAGGCCCGCTTCACCGCCCAGGCCACCGATCCGGACGGGCAGATCGTCTCCTACACCATCAACTTCGACGATGATACCGCGCCCGTCACCAACGCCACAGGCGTATTCGTCCATAAGTTTCCCGGGGAAGGCACCTACACTGTGGTCTGCGTGGCAACGGACAACGACGGCGGCTCCCGTTCCATCGATCTGCCCGTGGTGATCGAAGACGGGGTGGACCCCACTGAAAACATCCTGCCGCAATTCACAAAATTCATCGCCACCTGGCTGGACATGGCGGCGCGCAAGGCCCAGTTCACCTGCGCGGCCACGGACCCGGACGGCCAGATCATCTCCTACGCCATCGATTATGACGACGGCACCCAAAAGGTCTCCAACGCCACCGGCGTGTTCATCCACATCTTCGGGGCCGACGGGGATTTTCTGGTCTCCTGCTCCGCAACGGACGACGACGGCGGCACCCGGACCATCGATCTGCCGGTCTCAATCGAGGGCGGCGGCAATGACCCCGGCGACGATGATGATGACGGTGACGGTAACGGTAACGACAACGACACCAACAACTGCTTCATCTCCGGCGCCGCGGGCCGCCGGTAGCGGGAAGACGAGGGTCATGGAAACGGAAAATATCCGGCTGGGCATCAGCGCCTGCCTTATGGGCCAGAAGGTGCGCTATGACGGAGGCCACAAGTGGGATCGCTTTCTCACGGACACCCTGGGCCGTTATGTGGAATACGTCCCGGTCTGCCCCGAGGTGGAGTGCGGCCTGGGAACCCCCCGGGAGGCCATGCGCCTGGTGGGGAACCCGGCCGCCCCCCGGCTTGTAACGGTGCGATCCGGCGTCGATCTGACGGACCGGATGCGCCAGTGGGCGGCCGGCCGCGTGGCGGAACTTGCGGATGAAAACCTGTGCGGCTTCATCTTCAAGAGCGATTCGCCCTCCTCGGGAATGGAGCGGGTGAAGGTCTATAGCGACTCTGGAATGCCGGTGAAAACCGGCGTCGGCCTCTTCGCCCGGGCCTTCATGGATCGCTTTCCCCTCATTCCCACCGAGGAGGAGGGGCGGCTGCATGATCCGGGCCTGCGGGAAAACTTCATCGAGCGGATCTTCACCCTTCGGCGATGGCGGAAGCTGCTGACGGAAAGCCCCACCCCCGGCGGGCTGGTGGATTTTCACACCCGAAACAAGCTGCTGATAAGAGCCCACTGCGAAAGACATTACCGGGAGATGGGCAAGCTGGTGGCGGAGGCGGGCGCCTCGGGCCGAACCGGGGGCGCCGGCGGGCCATTGGCCGAGCGGCTGGACAGGTACGAAACCCTGCTGATGGGCGCCCTGTCGCTTCGGGCCACCCATAAAAAGCATGTGAACGTCCTCCAGCACATGATGGGCTACCTGAAAAAGGTTCTGTCGGCCGATGAAAAACAGGAGCTGCTGGAACTTATCGACCTGTACCGCCGCCAGCTCGTTCCGCTGGTGGCGCCGCTGACGCTGCTGAATCATTACATCCGAAAATACGACGTGGCCTATCTGAAGGATCAGACCTACGTTCAGCCCCATCCGGTGGAACTGAAGCTGCGCAATCACGTTTGAGCCGGAATTGCCCGGCGGAGCGTGGCCGCCAGCTCCCGCCGGGTAAAGGGCTTCATCATAAAAGCGGCCATGCCCGCCGCCAGGGCGTCCGAGGCAACCAGCAGATTGTTGTGCCCGGTGCAGAGGATCACCGGGCAGTCCGGCCGAACGCGCAGCAGGGCCACGCCCAGGTCCAGGCCGTTCATCTCCGGCATGGTCATGTCGGAGATCACCGCCGCAAACCCGTAGGGGTCGGCCTTGAACCGCTGGAGGGCCTCAACGGGGTTGCTCTCGCAGACAGCCTGGTAGCCCAGGGATTCGAGCATGTGGGTGATAAGCTCCAGCAACTGCCGCTCGTCGTCCACCACCAGGATGCGCCCCATCCCGGCGTCCGGGGCACCGGTTTCGGCGGTGGTTTCGGCCGCCGCCGCCACCGGCAGCCAGATGTCGAACCGCGCCCCCTCACCCGGCCGGCTGGCCACGGTGATCTCGCCATTGAGGGCCCGGGCGATCCCCTGGGCCACGGACAGCCCCATCCCGGAGCCCTGCCCCACATCCCGGGTGGTGAAGTACGGGTCGAAGATCCGCCCCATATTTTCCGAGGCGATGCCCTCCCCGGTGTCGCTGACGGACAGGCGGACAAAGGGGCCGGAAGCCGGCTCGCGGCCTTCCATGGCCACCTCCGGCCCCGGCGCGGCGTTGGTCAGCTCCACCCGGATCACCCCCTCCCGCCGGGGCATGGCCTGGGCCGCGTTGGCGGAAAGGTTCATCAGAATCTGGTTGATATGGGCCGGATGGGCATGCACATGGGGCATGTCGAGCCGGATGTGCGAATCGATGCCGATGGTGGCGGGCAAGCTGGCGCGGACCAGCTTTAGGGAATCGGCCACCACCGAGTCGATGCGGATCACCTGCTTTCGCTCGTCGGTCTTTCGGGCATAGGCGAGCAGGGCCCGGATGATCTCCTTGGCCCGCAGGGAGGCCTGCTCAATGTTCTTCAGATAGCGGTAGGACGGATGCCAGGCGGACAGGTCGTCCATGGCAATCTCGGCGTTGCCCAGCACGATGCTCAAAATGTTGTTGAAATCGTGGGCCACGCCGCCGGCCAGGGTGCCGATGGTCTCCATTTTCCAGGACTGGCGGAGGCGCTCCTCCAGCCGCTGTCGCTCCCGGGCCGCCGCCTTTTCCGCGGTCATGTCCACGATGCAGACCAGAACCCGCTCGTATGTCTTTTCGCAGCCGGGGGCCACATGCCATCGGAGCTGAACGTCCAGGCGCTCGCCGGAAAGGGTCCTGTGGACCTTTTCCGCCCGGAGCCGCCGCCCGCCCGCGGCTATCAGCGCCAGCCCCTCGATGAAATCCGGATAGGCCTCCTCGCCCAGAACATCGGCGATGCCGTTTCGGAACTCCTCCTTGCTCCGGGCCCCGTAAAGATCCAGGGTGGCCTGATTCACGTCGATCACCCGCACCTTCCGTATCATATCTGCCAGCCGCTCCGGATGGTCCTTGAAATACCTTCGAAAATCGGCAACTCCCTGTTCTTTTAACCGGTCGATTTCCCGCTTCACCTCGCCGAACCCCTCCTCCCACAGGGAGACGGGGGAGGCCTCGAAGATCTGGCGGTATTTGATCTCGTTTAATTTGGTCTCGGATATGTCCCGGTCGATGCCGATCATCCCCATGGCCGCGCCCCGCTCGTCCAGGATCATGGAGATATGCGTGTCGGCCCAGAAGGTGGCCCCGTCGCTTCGGCGCTGGATATACTGGCCGGACCAGGCGCCCTCCCGCAGAACCGTCTCGATGCGGTTCAGCTCCCGTTCCGTCTCCTCCGGCGGCACGATGAGGGTGACGGGTTTACCGATCACCGCTTTTCGGGGATGACCATACAGGGCCTCGGCCCCCGTGTTCCAGTAGATCACCTTGCCATCCAGGTCCGTGGCGATGACCGATTCCCGGACGCTGTCCAGAAGCTGGGAGTGGAAGTGGAGCTGTTCCTGGCCCCGCTTGAGTTCCGTGATTTCATGGTGGCAGATCACGGCCCCCGCAACCCGCCGCTGGCCGCCGTCCTCCCCTGAAAGCGGCGTGGCCCGCATGATGAACCACCTGCGCTCATTTTCCGAATGACAGGTGTATTCAATTGAAAACAGGGGCCGCTCCCCCGCCAGCACCGACCGGATGCCGGCCCCGGCCCGGGCCGCGTCCTCGCTTTCTTCGGCTCCGGCCGCAAGATAATCAACGCCCTCCCCCACTGCGGCGGGCTCGGCCCCGTTGGCTTCGGCAAACCGCCGCCAGGAAGCGTTGACCCGCCGTATAATGCCCTTTTCATCCAGAATTGCAATGTGATCGGCAATGGCGTCGAGTACCGCCGACAGGTGATGACCTCCATTCCATGCGTTTTCCATCTTTCCATCCTTATATTGTTTTTTCAGGCGCGGGCGGCTTCGCTCCGGGCTATTTTAGCAGAAAAAAGGGCGGGATTTCAATCCATCGCCTAATGGAAAAACGGATTGCGCCGCAGCCCCGCTTTATGGTAACTTGACCCGAATGCAATCTCATCCGGCCGGAGGATATTGAAATCACTCGCAAAGCATGGCAAGCCGGACCCAGGTCCAATCAAGGGGCCAATCCAGCTTCACCCGGAAACCAGACACCAGCTTCACCCGGAAAACAGACAGGACGTAAAAAAAATTGAAAAACAAACGGCAAAAGGTGCAACGGATCAACGACCGCCTTGAGCAGTTCTACGGCGTTCCGGGCATGAAGGCGGCCCATGCCGACCCCATGCGCAGCCTCGTGTTGACGATATTATCTCAAAACACCAGCGATGCCAACTCCTTTAAGGCCTTCGCGGACATGGAACGGGAATACCCGGCGCCGGAGGGCGGCATCGACTGGGACCGGGTGGCCAACGCCCCGGCCGACCAACTGGCCAGGGTGATCCGCACCGGCGGCCTGGCCAACCAGAAGAGCGAGCGGATTCAGAACATACTCCGATGGATCCAAAGGGAATACGGCGCCTATAGACTAGACGCCCTGGCCGACATGGACCCGGATGCGGCCATCGCCCTGTTCACCCGGCACAAGGGCATCGGCATCAAGACCATCGCCGTGGTGCTGGCCTTTTCCAGCGGGGCGGACATCTTTCCGGTGGACACGCATGTTCACCGGGTCTGCCGCCGGCTGGGGCTGGTGGATGAAAAAAGCTCGGCGGAAAAGACCTTTTACGCCATGCGGCCCCTGATTCCCGAGGGCAAGGGCATCCCTTTGCACATGAACTTCATCCGCCTTGGCCGCGAGATCTGCCGGGCCCGGGGGCCCGCCTGCGCGGAATGCCCCCTTTCCGGCCTGTGCGATTTCGCCGGCGGCCGGCAATAGGCGGCGGCCGGCGATGCGCGGCCGACATCCGTCAACTCCGTCAACTCCGTCAACTCAGTCAACCAGGGCTGTCCCACCCGGTCATTCCGGTCATTCCGGTCTTTCCGGTCTTTCCGCCCTTTTCGCCGGCGGCTTATTCACCCGCGGGCGGCGCGGCATCGCCTTTGTCACCGCGTTTTACGCGGGCCTGATCACCGTGCTGATCCTGGCCGGGGCCGGCTTTCTGATGCTGCGGGCCGAGCGGCGGCTGATCGGCGCCATTCTGGACGGCCACGCCGCCAAGATGGCCGAGACCGCCGCCGACGGCGCGGCGGACCGGAAGGCGGCCTTCCTGCGCTCCCTGTCCATCCACACCAAGATCGCCGGGGACATGAGCGCCGGATTCCTGTTCACCCTCAACGCGGAGGGGCTGCGAACCGCCCTGATGCCCCTGATGGAGATTCCCGACATCCGGGCCATCCGCACCCTGGACGAGGACGATCTGCCCTTCGTGTCCATCTGGCGGGGGGACGGCATCGCGGCCGGGGAGGACATCGATCCGGACTTTGCCCTGGACCGGGCGCTTTCGGTGACGGCGCCGATCGTCTATAAGGAAAACCCCGTGGGCCGCATCGAAATCTACTATTCGGACGCGGGCTTCGCCGAACGGCTCCGGTCGGACCGGCTGGCCGCGGCGGCCGAATTCGAGCGGTTCCAGGCGGGCATAGACGAGCGGGTGCGGCGCTTTTTCATCCAGCGGATCATCGGGGCGGGACTGATCGTTTCGGCCATCGTGGCCGTTATCGTTCTGTGCCTGCGGATTCAGGCCATCGGCCCCATCCGGCGCATCCTTGTGGATCTGAAAAGGGCCGGGGCGGCGGTGGACGCGGCGTCGGACGCGCTGGCCGAAAGCGGCGCCCGGCTGCGGCGGGGCGCCGGCGAGCAGGCGGCGGCCGTTGGCCGCACCACCGGGGCGCTGGAGCAAATGGCCGCCTCCAGCTCAGACACGGCCCGGTTAACCCACGGGGCGGAGCGGCTGATGGCCCGGAACATCGAGCGGTCCGGCCAGTCCCTCAAGTCTCTGGTGGCCCTCACCCAGGGCATTGTCAATATCGAGCGGGACACAGAGCGGATGCGCACGATCATAAAAAACATCGACGCCATCGCCTTTCAGACCCACCTGCTGGCCCTGAACGCGGCGGTGGAGGCGGCCCGGGCCGGAAAGGCGGGGACCGGGTTCGCCATGGTGGCCTCAGAGGTGCGGGCCCTGGCCGCCGGCGCCGGGGAGGCCGCCCGGCAAACGGGCGAGCTGCTCCATGAAACCATCGGCCGCGTCGTCCGATCCGCGGACCAGATCCGGCGCGTCAACGAGGATTTCGACGAGATCATCGAATCGGCCACCATCATCGGCGAAAAAACGGAAGCCATCACCCAGGCCAGCCGGGAGCAGTCACGGCAGATCTCCGCCATCAGCGACGCGGCCGGCGAAATGGAGGGCCTGACCCGCCAGGTGGCCGATGTGGCCGGCCGCTCGGCCAGCTCCGCGGACGGGATGCGCCGCCAGGGGCGCGCCATGGCGCGGATGGTGGGCCGGCTGGAGCGGATATTGGGGGGCTCCGGGCCAAACCGGCCCTGATTTCTTGCCATGCAGGGCCGACTGTGCTATATCCATAATAGACAGGGATAGACAGGATACCGCCGCCGGAGATAATGAACAGCAACGCCCATCAAGAAAAAACGGGACGGATGCCCGACGCCCCCAATCCACCGCCCGATGCTGCCGGGACGGCCTTGAGCCGGATCGCCTGGATTCCCATCCCCCTCTTTCTGGCGGCGATGGTCTGGGGCCGGTACAGCGGGTTCCATGGCTATTTCGAGCCGCCGCACCTGCTGCCGATTCTCAATTTCACCTTCCAAACCGCCATATCCCTGTTCATCGCCCTTCTGGCGGCCCGGCGATACCTCGTCAACCGGTCACTGTCCCTTCTGCTGATGGGCTGCGGCATGGTGATCTTCGGCTCCGTGAGCCTGATCTCCTCTGTGGCCGTGGGCCTGCGGGAGGTCAACATGGGGGTGACGATCCATAACATCGGAATGGCGCTGGCGGGGCTGTGCCACTTCATGGCCGCCGCTGCCGGCCTGATCCACGGCCGGCCGCGGCCCCGGACCTCGGAGGTCCTGCTGTTAAACGCCTATTTCTCCGCCGCGGCCGTCCTGTTCCTGCTCACCTTCGCCGCCCACGAGGGCATCATCCCCACTTTTTTCACCCAGTCCGCGGGGCCCACCCTGTTGCGCCAGACGGTGCTGGGCATGGGCGTGGCCCTGTTCGCCCTGGCCGGGGCCATGCTGCTGGTGGCACACCGCCGCGCGGGCGTGGCCTTTTTGTACTGGTACGGCCTTTCCCTGGGTCTGATCGCCACCGGCCTGTTCGGCGTGCTGATCATCCATCAGGTGGGCAGCGCCCTGGGCTGGCTGGGCCGGGCCGCCCAGTACCTGGGGGGCGTTTACATGGTCATCGCCCTGGCTGCCGCCTACCGGGACACGCGGTCCTGGCTCATACCCCTGGAAAACCTGCTGGAACGGACCGAGGCGGCGCTGCTGGAGAGCGAGGAACGGTTCCACGCCCTGTTCAACTCCATGACCGAGGGCTTTGCCCTCCACGAGATCGTCACGGACGCGGCGGGGCGCCCCGTTGACTACCGGTTTCTGGATATCAATCCCGCCTTCGAGCGGCTCACCGGCTTAAGGCGCGAGGATGTGGTGGACCGGCTCAAGTCCGATGTGCTGCCGGAGGACGATCCGGAGTGGATCGCGCTCTACGGCGACGTGGCCCTGCGCGGCGTCCCCCTGCACATGGAAAAGAGGTCCGCCGCCCTGGAGAGCTGGTACGAGATCTATTCCTACCGCCCCTCGCCGAGGCGCTTTGCCGTCATCTTCATGGACATCACCGCCAGAAAGAATGTTGAACAGGCCCTGCGCCAGACCCTGGAGGCCATGGAGCAGCGCGTGCGGGAGCGGACCGCCGAGCTGGAGCATCGGGCCAACCAACTGGCCCGGCTCGCCTCGGAGCTGACCCTGGCCGAGCACCGGGAGCGCCAGCGGCTGGCCATGGTGCTTCACGACCACCTCCAGCAACTGCTGGCCGGCGCCAACTACCGGCTGCAGATCCTGGGGCGCTCCTGCGACGGCAACCAGGCCGCCATGGCGGAGCAAGTCGCCGAGGTGATCGACGAGGCCATCAAGGTTTCCCGCTCCCTCACCGTGGAGCTGGCCCCGCCTATCCTCCACGAGGCGGGGCTGGCCGCGGGCATCCAATGGCTGGCCCGATGGATGGGGGAAAAGCACGGCCTTACGGTGGACCTGACCGTGGACCCGGCGCTGTCGGAGATGACGGAAGACGAGCGGGAGGACGTGCGGATACTGTTGTTCCAGTCGGCCCGGGAGGCGCTGTTCAACGTGGTCAAGCACGCCCGGGTTAAAAGCGCCCGAATGGACCTTCGCGGGCGGCTGGAGGACGGGACCATTTACCTCGTCGTTGCCGATGAGGGGGTCGGTTTCGACCATGTCGCTCAGGGCCATTTTCCCGGGCCCCCCGGCCTGGCCGATGCCGGCGCGGACGGCGGGAGCGGGGCGATGGCGGACGGGTTCGGCCTTTTCACCATCGCAGAGCGCCTGAGCCTGATGGGCGGCCGGTTCCTCATCGACACCGCTCCCGGCAAGGGCGTTCGGCTGGAAATGATCGCCCCCCTGGGAAACGGCCGGGCCCGGACGGAAGAGGCCGAGGCGGCCGCCCCCCCGGCAGCCGGCGACGGAAACGGGAACGGATCGGATGGGCCGCCTTCCGGTTCCCATCGCATCCGGGTGCTGCTGGTGGATGATCACACCCTGATGCGCCAGGGCCTCGGCGCCCTGCTGGAGATCGAGGAAGATATGGAGGTGGTGGCCGAGGCATCCGACGGCATTGAGGCGGTGGACCAGGCCCGGCAATGGGTCCCGGATGTGATCCTGATGGATTTTTCCATGCCCCGGATGGACGGCGTGGCCGCCACCCGGGCCATCCGAAAGGAGATGCCTGACATCCGGATCGTGGGGCTGTCCATGTACGAGGAGGCGGAGCGGGCCGAGGCCATGATGGCCGCCGGCGCCAACGCCTATGTGGCCAAAAGCGGCCCCTCCGACCAGCTTCTGTCCGCCATCCGGGCAGGGCGGGCGGGTACGGGGGGGGGCAGCGTCCTGAAGTGGAGCGTCAAGGAAACAGCGTTTTGAGAAGGGATAGAACGATGCGACGATGGGCGGCTTTTCTGGCAATGGCTCTGATCCTGACGGCCCCCGCGGCGGCCGGAGCGGATGTGATCGTCATCCGGGCCGACGAGTGGTGCCCGTATAACTGCGCCCCCGATTCGGACCGGCCCGGCTACATGATCGAGATCGCAAGGGCGGTGTTTGAAAAACAGGGGCACGCCATTGATTACGACGTGACCAACTGGTCCCGGGCCATCATGCTGGCGGAAAAGGGCAAGATCGACGCCATTGTGGGCGCGGTGAGGGCCGAGGCGCCGAACCTTATCTTTCCGGACATTGAAACCGGCTATTCCATCAACGGCTTTTTCGTCCGAAAGGGCCACGGCTGGCGCTTTGACGGCATGGATTCGCTCAAGGCCGTCCGGATGGGGGTCATCCAGGACTACGGATACGGCAAGCTCGACCCCTACATCGAGGCCGGCCGGGAGACGGACCGAATCCTGGTAACGGCCGGGGAGAACGCCCTGGAGCTGAACATCCGTATGCTGCTGAAGGGCCGCATCGACGCCGTCAACGAAGACATCGCCGTGTTCCGCAACACGGCAAGGGAGATGGGGGTGACGGACCAGATCGATTTCGCCGGGGATGACGGCGAGTCGGGGGAGGCCAACGCTGTCCATATCGCCTTTTCCCCGGCCAGCCCCGCCTCGGCGGAGCGGGCCCGGCTGCTGGGCGAGGGTATGCGCAACCTGAGAGCCGGCGGCGAGCTGGCCCGGATTCTGGAGCGCTACGGGCTTTCAGACTGGCGCTGAAGGGTGGCCTGGCATCCGACGGCATCCGGCGATTGCCCGGCTTCCGATCGCGCTTCCTGTTCCGCCTCTTCCCGCTCCGTCTTCTCCCTCTGTTCTTTCTGCATGGCCTCGATATCGTCCAGAAACAGGATTTTTCCCTGAAGATGCAGGATGAGAATGGTGAAAAACCACCCGTTGATGATGGCGATGCCGATGAACGCCTTGATCATCTCATCGAAGCTGATCAGGTAAAAGGCGAAGATGATGGATACGATAAAGAGCAGGACCAGCAGCCGGGCGGTCCGATTCATGGGCTCGACGCCGGGCGGCAGCTCAGTTTGTTTTTTCGGCATGGGACGCGCTTGCCTCCGATAAATTATTCTTTTCCGGCTATCTTCAGCGCCGGCTTTGATGCCGGCGCTCATTCCGGCATTCGTCTCGGGATTCATTCCGGCATCCGCTTCGGATTCGCCGGAGCATTCAAGTGGATCATCTTAGCACGATTTTTCCCTTGCTTCAAACCTTATGATCCTTTATCAATCAGAGGGCTTTTTTTGGATTTTTACGGGAGCAAGGCATGCGTGAATCGAACGACTACGTCAAGCGTCAGGGATATATCCTCTCCAGCCTCGGGCTGTTCTATCTGATCATCATCGGGCTCTTTGCCATTCCCCTGCTGGGGACCTTCGTGGTGGTACTGATAAAGGGGGTTCTGGAGCTGAGGTATGTGATCATCGTCGGCGGCGTGGCCGCGGGGGCCCTGGCGGGGGTGTTGCTGATCCGATATTTGCGGCGGGTGACGGCGCGGGCGCGGGCGGACGGCGCGGCGGCCGCACAAACGGCGGAGCAATGGAACCGGGGGAGCCAGGGGAGCCGGGGGGGCGGGCCGGTACAGATATCGGTTCTAAACGGGCTTTTTACCGTCAGCTACGGCGGGAGCGGCGGGGGCGGCGCTTACCTGCCGTTGAGGGCATTGGAAGGGCCGGCGCCGGCGGGGCTGCTGCCGGAGCATCCGGGGACAGGGGCGGCGGGGTTGGATGTGGTGACGCAGTTGAAGGAATTGAGCCGGTTGAAAAGCGACGGGGTGATCAGCGAGGCGGAGTTTCGGCGAATCAAGAAGGGTTTGATTGACGCGGCGGCGCCTTCGGACGGGGAGAACGGGGAGGATGGGCAGGGCGGTCACGGGGATGTGGATACGGATGGCGGAAGGGTTTGAATCAGGCCGGAAGCCGCCGACATTTTCCGAACTCAAGGGTTGAGATTTCCCCGGTTTTCCAGTATAAAGGCACAAACGCTTTTTTAAAACTTTTTCCATATGGGGAGGACAACAAACATGGCAGGATTGAACAAGATCACCCTCATCGGCAACCTCGGGCGAGACCCGGAGGTGCGCTACACGCCGGACGGGCTGGCCGTGACCAATTTCACCATGGCCGTCAACGAGCGGATCAAGGGAGAAGATCGCACCCAGTGGTTCCGCATCGTGGCCTTTGGGAAGCTCGGAGAGATCTGCGGGGAA
>JAABTE010000352.1 GCA_011390035.1 Desulfobacteraceae bacterium
CCCCGCTCTCTGCCTCGCCGGCTGCACCCTGGCCGATGTGAAAGTCACCGTAAAAAGCGAGCGCACCACCCTGGAAAACCAGGTCCTCGGCGCCTACAACGCCCTGGACCGGGAGATGATGCTGGTGGCATCCGTGCGCGGCGTGGACGCCCGGGGCCAGATCCGGCGCCCGCCCAGGCACAGCGCCGAACACGAGGACGCCGTCACCGCCATGCGGGCGCTGGCCTTTCACGCGGATGACCTGCGGGCCTTCAAGGATCTGGGTTGGGTGGGCGAGAACCGGGAAGGGCTGATCACCCCCTTTGAAATGCGCCGCGAGGCCCCGCCACCCGACCTGGCGGATTTCGCGGCCCGATACGGCCGGGAAGAGTTCGATGCCGTGGTGGGGGCCATCAACACGGCCCGGGAGCGGGTCATGCGCCGGGTGATCGAGGTGGACGAGAGCCTGACCGACGATCAGCTTCCGGACGTGCGGCGGATCTTTGCCCGGCTGAACGCGGAAAGCGCCCTGCCGGGAGACCAAGTCGAAACCGCAGAGGGCGCCTGGATCACCACGGAATAAAGCTGGATCACTGCGGAATAACAAAGGATGCGCTCACATTCCGAGACAAGGAATAAAGCGGCGCGTGGCTCCTACTGGTTTCCGTAACCGTTCTGCGCCCCGCACTCCGGGCATTCCCAGGTGATGCCATTGCAGGACAGCGTCCAGAAATTTTCGTGCATGCAGTTCTGGCACATGGCGAAGCCGCACATGCGGCAGCTCCAGCAGAAGAGAAACTCCCCCTTGCAGCACTGGCAATGCGTGGGCCGCTGCCGCCGCCGCCTTCTTTTTTCCGTCATAACACCCATTCCCCCTCCATGAAACCGGTCAGAACATAGATGATGCTAATTTTCACCGATCAGAACGTAGATGATGCTGATTTTCACCGGTCAAAACATAGATGATGCTGACTTTCACCGGTCAGAACATAGATGATGCTGACTTTCGAGGCTTTTTCACCTTCCAGGGGCTGAGGCCGCCCGAACGGGATGCCAACCCCCCGTCATAAGATGAACACTTGTCATTTTTTAAAATCAATGCTACTAATGGGACGCTAACGGCGCGTTGCCGAAGCTGTTTCGGCATGCGATACATAAATAAGCGCACCCGGGAGGGCTGTCAACGGCCGGAGCCGCCATCCGACGCGACGGAAAAAGCCTTCGGCCGATACGGAGACCATGAAAAAGACAATCTACCTCATCGACGGCACCGCCTACATTCACCGGGCCTACCACGCCATCCGGAGCCTTTCCAACTCCAGGGGGCTTCCCACCAACGCGGTGTTCGGCTTCACCCGCATGATATTAAAATTGATGGAAGACAAGGCCCCCGATCACGCAGCCGTCCTTTTTGACGCCAAAGGGCCCACCTTTCGCCACGAAATCTATAATAAATACAAGGCCAACCGCCCGCCCATGCCCGAAGACATGGCGGTCCAGATCCCGTGGATATTGAAGGTCTGCGAGGGTTTTGGCCTGCCGGTGTTCCGGCAGCCGGGGGTGGAGGCGGACGATCTGATCGGCACACTGGCCAAAAATGCCCGGGCCGCCGGCTTTTCCGTGGTGATGGTGACCGGAGACAAGGATTTTGTCCAACTCGTGGACGCCGACGCCATCATATGGGACCCCATGAAGGACCGGATCATCGACCTGGCCGAGGTTGAAAAGGGCAGGGGGGTGGCGCCGGCCCGGATGGTGGACGTGATGGGGCTGTGGGGCGACACATCCGACAACATCCCCGGCGTGCCGGGGGTGGGGGAGAAGACGGCCCTGGCCCTGATCAAGGAGTTCGGAAGCCTTGAGGGGGTGTACGAGGGGCTTGACACCATCGGCAAAAAGAAGCTCAGGGAGAACCTGGCCGCCCATCGGGAGCAGGCGTTTTTGAGCCGGGAGCTTGCCACCATCCGCACCGATGTAAAGCTGCCGGAAGGATTCGCCCCCGAGGAGCTGCGCCTTCCCGGCCCGGATGACGGGCGGCTCGCCGAGCTTTTCGGCGAGCTGGAGTTTCGCCAGCTTCAGCGGGATTTTCCCAAGCAGACCGAAAAGGCGGCGGTGGATTACAAGACGGTGCTGGACCCCGCCGATCTTGACGCCCTGGTGAAAATCCTGTCCGAATCCGGCGAATTCGCCGTGGACACGGAGACCACCTCCCAAGACCCCATGCGGGCGGCCCTGGTGGGGCTCTCCTTTGCCGTGTCGGCCCACGCGGCCTGGTACGTTCCCTGCGGCCACAGGTACATCGGCTGCCCGGATCAGATCCCCATGGATCGCGTTCTGTCCGCCTTAAAGCCGGCGCTGGAGAACCCGAATATCGCCAAGATCGGCCAGAACATCAAGTACGACTGGATCGTTCTGGCCCGCCACGGCGTCCGGCTGGCCGGGGTCCGGTTCGACACCATGATCGCCTCGTATCTGCTCAACCCCACCAAGCGGGCCCATAATCTGGACCAGATCGCCCTGGATTTTCTGAACCACAAGACCACCACCTACGCCGAGGTGGCCGGCTCGGGCAAGAAGATGATCCCCTTTTCCGAGGTGGCGGTGGAGACGGCCGCCCCCTATGCCTGCGAGGACGCCGACGTGACCCTGCGGGCGGCCCGGATATTGGAGAAAGCGGTGGCCGACATCGGCCTTTCCGAGCTGATGGAAACGGTGGAAATGCCCCTTTTGCCGGTGCTGATGAACATGGAGATGCGGGGCATAAGGGTGGACCGGAACCGGCTGCGGGACCTGTCCGCGGCATTCGCCTCGGAGCTGTGCCGCCTGGAGGAGGCCATTCACAGGGAGGCCGGGGAGGTCTTTAACATCAATTCCTCACAGCAGCTCGGCAAGATCCTGTTTGAAAAGCTGGATCTGCCCGTTGGCAAGAAGACCAAAAAGAAGACCGGCTATTCCACCG
>JAABTE010000353.1 GCA_011390035.1 Desulfobacteraceae bacterium
CATGACCTGATCCATCTCACCGACGGCCCGGCTGATATGGGAGATGCCCTGGCTCTGCTGGGTATTGGCCTCGGTGAGGGCGCTTGTCTTTTCGCCGATCACGGTGGCCGATTCGATGATCCCCTCGAAATCGGCGTTGATGCGCTTGATGGCCTGGGACGATTCCACCACGCGGGCGATGGTGCCGTTGAGCAGTTCCTGGGTGTTCCGGGCGGCCTCGGCGGTCTGGATGGCCAGATTGCGCACCTCGTCGGCCACCACGGCGAAGCCGAGGCCGGCCTCGCCGGCCCGGGCCGCCTCGATGGCGGCGTTCAGGGCCAGCAGGTTGGTCTGGAAGGCGATGGCGTCGATGTTCTTGATGATCTGGCCGATCTTGTCGCTGTCGGCCTCGATGCGGCCCATGCTGCGGGTCAGGTTCACCATGGCGCGCAGGGACTGGCCCGATTTCTCGATGTTCTCCCGCATCAGTTTTTCCGTGCCGGCGGTAATGTCGAGGGTTTCGCCTGCCTTGGAGCGCATCTGCTCCAGTGATGCAGCGGTCTGCTCCAGGGCGGCGGCCTGCTCGGCGGCGCCCTGGGAGAGGGACTGGCTGGTGGCGGTGATCTGGCGAGAGGCGGCGGTCACGCTCTCTGCGATTCGCGTCACCCCGTAAACAGAGCGGTTCAGTGGCCGCACGATGGAGCGGTACAGCAACGCCCCGACGAGGCCCATGGCGACAATCAGCGCCCCCACCACCGCCATGCCTGTTTGGTCTCGAAGGGTGGAGCGTCTGGCGATTTCAATCCGCTCCATCTCGTCAATGCCCATGGCCGCCGTCTCAACGGCCGCCATGCTCTGGCGCATCCGGGGGAGCAGCGCCTGGTTTTCCCGCCAGCGGTCCGCCACGGTCTGCTCCAGTTGCAGGGTCTGGGTCAGCATCTCCGTCACGCGGCGCCATCCCTGATCGAGATCATCGGAATCGGCCGGTACTAGCAGCGACCGGATGTTGTTTTGCCGGGCCGCAAGGGCGCCGGCCATCTCGGCCTCCCCTTCCAGATACTGCTTCTCGTCCCCAAAGAGAAACAGCCCCTGGAGTACCAGCAACTTGCGGTACCAGATGTTGATCAACTCTTTGATTTCGCTCCGGAGTGCCCCCTTGGCCAGGCTCAGAAAATCGCCGTCCATCATTTTATAAGCTTCTTCCGCGTCGATCAGGGCCGCCATCTCCCGAAGCGCGGCGCCCATCTGGCGGATGCGGGCGTTGATGGCGGCCTTTTCCGCCTCCATGGCCAGAATGTTTTCCCTGAGCAAGGAGAACAACCGGTGGTTTTCATCGGCGCTCTCGGCCACGGCGTCGGCCATCTCCCTGCCGATGGCATTGTCCAAAAGGGCTCTGAGACGCTCCACATCCGATTCAAAACGGGCCCGGATGGCCCCGTATTCATCCAGCAGCTCCTGGGACGGCGCATGCAGATATTCCGCCTCCGTGTTCATGATGCGCAAGGTTTCCCGCACGACGGATTGGCTCAGATGGGCCAGCCGCATGTCATTGTCGATGACCCTGTTCATATAGGCGCCGAACCCGGCCACCGCCACCGCCCCCCCGATGCCCATCAGCCCCAGCAGGGTGATCCTGAAACGCAGATTGGTCCTGTCCAGCCATTTGCCGATGCCACCCAGTCTCATATGCCGTTTACCCTTCTCCGGCCATGCCGGCGATAATCAGGTGGATTCCCTTTCCTTGAATCTTCTGGTGGATGCCCTTCCCTTGCATCTTGCGTTGTCGCGCCTTTCGTTGTCATCTTTGGCATATTCGCGTGATTTTGTAAAAAGATTTTTATCAGGGGCACACATTCCGGTTGCAAAAATCGATTCAGGGGGTTATTTTTCCCATATTCTCCCCATACGGCGCGTCCGGCGTGCCCGGCGCGTTCGGCGTGCCCGGCGCCGTTCGGGGGGGCAATTCAAATCGCGAAAGGAAACGCAATCATGAAAGAACTTTTGATATTCCTCGGATTCATCGGCTTATGGGTGCTGCTGCAGGGCTATATCCTGCCCAAGATGGGCGTGTCCACCTGAATGCGGGACGCCTGTCAGTTGACGGGCAAGTCCGGCGCCAAAACCGAAAAGCAAGATCCTCCGGCGGACGAATGAGCATGAAGATCAAGATCTTTTCCACCGGCGGCACCATCGACAAGATCTACTTCGACCGGAAGAGCGCCTACGAGGTGGGGGATCCGCAGATCGCCGAAGTACTCCGGGGGGCAAATGTCAGCTTCGAATACGAGGTGACCTCCCTTCTCCGCAAGGACAGCCTGGAGATGACCGACGCAGACCGCCGCCTGATACGAGACGCGGTGGCCGCAGACGACTGCCGCTGGATCGTGATCACCCACGGCACCGACACCATGATCCAGACAGCCGAGGCGCTGCGGGGCATCCCCGGAAAGACCATGGTCCTCACCGGCGCCATGCAGCCGGCCCGGTTTCAGCTCACCGACGCCATCTTCAACATCGGCTGCGCCATGGTGGCCGTCCAGTTGCTGCCCCAGGGGGTGTATATCGCCATGAACGGCCAGATCCATGTGCCTGAAAAAAGCCGGAAGAACGTGCCGGCCAACCGGTTCGAGCCGATCTGAGGGATTCGGGGCGATCCGAGAGATTGGATCGGCGATGCTCCGGAGCCGGGCGCTTGAAACCGGGATGCCGGACCCGGCTGATGTGATGACCATGAATGACCATGAATATAAGGAGGCGTCCCAATGACGGCCAAGGCGATTGTCATGCATGAGACCGGCGGACCCGAAGTGCTGCGATGGGAGGATTGGGAGCCGGGATCGCCCGGCCCCGGCGAGGCATTGGTGCGCCACGAGGCGGTGGGGCTCAATTTCATCGATGTCTATCACCGCTCCGGGCTGTATCCCCTGCCGGGCCTGCCGGCGGTGCC
>JAABTE010000354.1 GCA_011390035.1 Desulfobacteraceae bacterium
TACAGTTGCTCGGCCCAGATTTACGATGCCTTCGGCAAGGATCGGCTGGAGGCGTTTACAAAGGAGACCGGCGTCGAGGTGTCCCTGCACGTCTCCTCGTCCGGCTCGGCCCTGTATCGGATGATGAACGACTTCAGCGATCTGGCCGGCACCACCCGGGGCCTTTACTATAGGTACAAGGAAAGCGGCTACGTGGAGATTCCCTTTGCCAGGGACCCGCTCGCTGTCATCGCCAGCGCCGGGTGCGACGTGAAGAATCTGAGCCGGCAGCAGCTTCGGTCCATCTTTTCAAAGGAGGTCTCCAACTGGAAGGAAGTGGGCGGGCCGGATCTGCCCATTACCGTGATCGTGCCGGGGAAGGAGACTGCGGCGTATAAGAACTTCGACGGGGCGGCCATGGAGCGCCAGGAGATCCTGTATGACTTCATGACCTACAAGTCCACCTCGGCCATCGAGGCGGTGGAGCGGTTTCCCGGGGCCATCTCCTTTATCACCAACGGCGCCGTTTCCGAAAACGCCAATATTTGCGTGGTGAGCGTGGACGGGGTGATGCCCAGGGACGAAAAGTATCCTTTTTATCAGACCTTCTATTATGTCACCAGGGGCGAGCCCACCGGCGCCGTCAGGCAGTTCATCGATTTTACCCTGTCGGACAAGGGGATCGCCATCATGAAGTCCAAGGGCATCATCCCCATCGTTGAAAAATAGGTGATCATTGATGTGGGGCCGCCCCTTACGGGAACTGGCGTGAAAAAGGGAGCCGTCATACTCATCGCGGACCGCAATCCGCACGTTAGGGATTTTCTGAAAAGGGAAATGGCAGCCGTCGGCTATCATGTCCGGGTCGCGGAAAGCGGCCGGGACGCGCTCCGGATCGTTTTCAGCGACGATCCCATCGCCCTGATGATAATCGACCCGGACCTGCCGGACGTGGCGGCCGGATACCTGGTCCGGCGGCTGCGCAATCGCATCCCCTTTCTGCCCATCGTCGTCCACGCATTTCCGCCGGACGATGGCCGGCTGCCTCCGGAATGGCTTCCCGGGTATGTGGAAAAGCGGGGCAGCAGCATCGAGCGAATCAAGGAACTGGTGGCCGAGATGCTGACGGCCAGGTTGGCGAAAACGGACGACGGGAAAACCATGCGAGGCGCGTGACATGAAACACAACCAGGACCCGAAGGTTTACTACCGACACCTGACCAACCGGATGATCCTGACCATGATCCTGGTGTCGTTCACCCCCATGTTCCTGGTGGGCGGGGTGATCTATGATCAGTTCCATTACTCCTATCGCCAGAAGGTTCAGGACCACCTGGGGGAGCTGGTTCAAAAGCATCGCCAGAACATAGACGTCTTTTTGAAGGAGAAGCGCAGCGACATCCGGTTCCTGGCTTCCTCGGGAACCCCGGAGGATTTTGCCAGCGAGGCCTTTCTGCGCGGCAAGCTAAACCAGTTGCAGCAGGGGTACGGCACAGTGTTCGAGGATCTGGGACTGGTGCGGGGCGACGGCCTCCAGGTGGCCTATGCCGGACCGTTCAAGCTGGACAAGGCGAACTACCAGGACGCCAAATGGTTTTCTGCGGCCCTGCAAAACGAGTACTACATCAGCGATGTGTTCCTCGGGCTGCGGGGATATCCGCACTTTATCATCACGGCGCGAAGGACCGAGGGGGAAACCACATGGATTCTCCGGGCCACCATCAACTTCATGGCCTTTAATTCGCTGGTGGAAAACATCCGCATCGGCAAGACCGGCTTTGCCTTTATCGTGAACACGGCAGGTGAGTTTCAAACGGAGCCGGCCTTCGACGCCGCGCCGGACATGCGGCGCTACACGGCCGACTTTCTTGCGGGGGGCGCATCCACCAGGGACGGCATTCACATCGTGGAAAAGCCGGGCAATGACGGCCAGAAAAACATCTTCGTGGGCGCCTATCTAAAGGATGGCGACTGGCTGATGATCTATCAGCAGCATGCATCGGACGCCTTCGCCGACCTGCACCAGGCCCAGCGGATGGCCATTTTCATCATGGTCGTGGGCGGGTTCTGCATCCTGGCCATGGCGCTGTTTCTCTCCAGGTGGATGGTGGGCAAGATCGCCCGGGCGGACCGGGAAAAGGAGATGATGAACCAGCAGGTGATCGAGACCGGCAAGCTGGCCTCCATCGGCCAGTTGGCCGCGGGCATCGCCCATGAGATCAACAACCCGGTTGCCATCATGGTGGAGGAGGCCGGGTGGATCGACGATTTGCTGATGGAAGAGGACCTGAAGGAAGCCAAGAACCTGGAGGAGTTCAAGCGGGCACTCAAGCAGATCAACACCCAGGGGCGCAGGTGCAAGGAGATCACCCACAAGCTGCTCAGCTTCGCCCGAAAGACCGATACGCGCCTTGAAAAGGTGCAGATCAATGATCTGATCGAGGAGCTGGTGGAGCTTTCGGCCCAGCGGAGCCGCTACAGCAACGTGCATGTCCAGCTCAACCTGGACCGGCGGCTGCCGGAGATCAGCGTTTCCCAGACGGAGATGCAGCAGGTGCTGCTCAATCTCATCAACAACGCCATGGACGCCATGGAGCGGGAGGGCGGATCGCTGGAGATCACCACCTCCCGAAGCGGCAAAAACCTTCAGATCGAGGTGGCCGACAGCGGCCCCGGCATTCCCCGGGCCAACATCGCCCGGATCTTCGACCCCTTCTTCACCACCAAGCCGGTGGGAAAGGGCACCGGGCTGGGGCTGTCCATCTGCTACGGCATCATTAAAAAGATGGGCGGCGAGATCGACGTAAAGAGTGTTCTGGACATGGGCTCCACCTTCTGGGTGCGCATTCCCCTGGAAGATTCGCTTTCCCCTGAAAAGGACCGAGCCGATGAAAAACAGGGTCGAGGAAAAACAGGGTCGAGGAAAAACCAGAGATCGGAAGAG
>JAABTE010000355.1 GCA_011390035.1 Desulfobacteraceae bacterium
GACAACCGCTTCCGGCTGGTGACGGGCCGCATCGCCCTGCACACCCACATCTCCACCCAGAACAACCCGTACCTGAACGAGGAGCTGCCGGAAAACACCCTCTGGATCAACGCCGCCCGGGCCAAGGCCCTGGGCATCGAAAACAATTCAATGGTGGAGATCGCCTCCAGCCGGGCCTCGGGCCGCATCCGGGCATTCGTCACGGAGATGATGCATCCGGACGCCGTCTTCATGCTCCACGGCTTCGGCCACGAGGCGGCCCGGGCCACCCGCTCCTACAACAAGGGCGTGTCTGACGCAAAGCTCATGGAAAGCATCACGGACATGGTGGGCGGCAGCCCGGCGCTGCATGAAACCTTTGTCACCGTCAAGGCAGCCTAATGGAAAATACGGAGGAAACGACATAAAATGAGCCAGTACTATCTGCTTCAGGATACCAAAAAGTGCATCCGGTGCCGCGCCTGCGAGATCCAGTGCAAGACCAGCAAGAACCTGCCGCCGGGCCCCCGGCCCTGCCAGGTGATCGAGGTGGGGCCCAAGTTCGTGGGCGGCGTGCCCAGGGCCTCCTACATCTTCATGCCCTGCTACCACTGCGAAAACCCATGGTGCGTGCCCGCCTGCCCCACCGGGGCCATGCAGCGCCGGCCCGAGGACGGCATCGTCTTCGTGGACCAGAGCCTGTGCGTGGGCTGCAAGAGCTGCATCGCCGCCTGCCCCTGGGGCGCGCCCCAATGGAACCCGGAGACGGGCAAGGTGGTCAAGTGCGACTACTGCAAGGATCGCCTGGACCAGGGGTTGCAGCCGGCCTGCGTCACGGTCTGCGCCACCCATTGCCTTCAGTTCGGCGAGGCCAACGAGATAACGCCCGTGCGTCGGGAGCGATACGCCCGCCAGGTGGCGTCACTGGAACACAGCGGCTTTTAAGAGGATTTTAAATATGACGGAAACAGCAAGACAGTGCGTGGTCAACGCCGCCCGGGGCCGGCTTCGGGACCGCATCGAAACCGGCGGCCTGGTCAATCCCCGGGACCGGCGGATCGCCGAGGAGATCCTGGCGCTGCTCGATGACGTGGCCCTGGGCCGCGCCGGAGAAGAACACGTGCCGGCCCTCGAGGGGCTGGTGGACGACCTGCTTGAAACCGGCGCGGACGCCGCCGCCACCGAGGCGGCCGGCGAGGCGCGAAAGGCGCTGGACGACAACCGGGAGGTCTTCGTCAGCCACGTGCGCACCCACAACTGCCCCACGGGAGACTGCGTCCGCCTGGCCCCGGCCCCCTGCCAGATGACCTGCCCGGCGGGCATCGACGTACCCACCTATGTCACCCTCATCGGCGAGGGCCGGGACGCCGAGGCCATCGAGGTGATCCGAAAGGACAACCCCTTCCCCTGGGTCTGCGGCCTGGTCTGCACCCGGCCCTGCGAATACATGTGCGTGCGGGGCCGCATGGACACGCCTGTTTCCATCAAGTTCCTCAAGGCCTTCGCCGCGGAGCGGGCCATCTCCCACGGGGAATACCGCAACCCGGAAAAGGCCCCCGACAAGGGCCGGAAGGTCTGCGTGGTGGGCGCCGGCCCGGGCGGCCTCACCGCCGCCTACTACCTGGCCCTGATGGGATACGGCGCGACGGTGATCGAGGCCCTGCCCATGGCCGGCGGCATGACCATGATCGGCATTCCCCGGTACCGGCTGCCCCGGGAGGTGATCGACCGGGAGGTGGAGATGATCCGGGAGCTGGGGGTGGAATTCCGTTTCAACACCCGCTTCGGCCGGGACGCGAACCTTGACAGCCTGAAGGCCGAGGGCTTTGCCGCCTTCTTCTTCGCCATCGGCGCCCACAAGTCCTTTTCCATGAACATCCCCGGCGAAAAGGATTACCCGCAGGTCGCATCGGCCATCGATCTTCTGCGCAACGTGGCCCTGGGGGACCGGACGCTGCCGGGCAAAAGGGTGATCATCATCGGCGGCGGCAACGTGGCCATCGACGCGGCCCGCACCAGCCTGCGGCTGGGCAGCCGGGAGGTGACCATCGCCTACCGCCGGACCCGCAACGAGATGCCGGCGGACGTGGAGGAAGTGGAGCAGGCCGAGGAAGAGGGCGTGCGCTTCTCCTTTCTCACGGTGCCCGTTGAGGTGGTGGGCGAGGATGGCAGGCTGTCGGCGTTGAAATGCCTCCGGGCCGAGCTGGTAAAGGTGGAAGGATCGGACCGCATGACCCCCCGCCCCGTCGAGGGCAGCGAATACCTGATGGAGGCCGACGCCGTGATCGTGGCCATCGGCCAGCAGGTGGACGCGGACTGCATGAAGGACGGCCTGTGCGAACTGGCCTGGACCCGCCGGCGCACCTTCGACGTGAACCGGGTGAGCATGGAGACCTCCGAGCCGGGCATCTTCGCCGCCGGCGACGCCGTCACCGGACCGGCCACAGTGGTGGAGGCCATCGGCGGCGGCAAGCGGGCGGCCGAGGCCATCGACCGGTATCTGTCCGGCATCCCCCAGCCCAAGATGCCGCCGGTGCCCGTTCGCCGGGGCCGCGAGCCGAGCCTTGGGGTGCCCGCCTCCACCAAGATGGCGCTCAAGCGCCCGGAGATGCCGCTTCTGAACATCGACCGCCGGCGCGCCACCTTTCAGCAGGTGGAGCTGGGCTACACGGAAAACATGGCCCGCGAGGAGGCCCGCCGCTGCCTGCGGTGCGACATCTGCATGCGGTGCGGAAAATGCGTGGAAGTCTGCCGGGACATGATGGGCGTCGATGCCCTCCACTTCGGCCACATGGATTTCGATCACCCGGTGGCCACCGATTTTCGCCAGACGGAGGAATCGTGCATCCTCTGCGGCGCCTGCGCCACCAACTGCCCCAACGGCGCCATGACCATCGCCGACGTGCGGGAGGGCGGCC
>JAABTE010000356.1 GCA_011390035.1 Desulfobacteraceae bacterium
CCGCCGGGGCATCTCCAAGATGCAGGAGATGTTCATGGGCAGCGTCACGGCCAACCTGATCGAGCACTCCCGGGTGATCCCGGTCTGGATCATCGACGGCGATGTGACCGCCGAAAGCGTCATGGTGGCCGTGGACGGCTCCGAGAGCGCCCTGCGGGCGGTGGATCATGTAAGCTTCATGCTCTCCGGCGCAGCGGACGCCCGGATCACCTTCGTCCACGTGGTGCCCAGGCTCAAGTCCTACTGCACGGTCGATTTCAGCGAGGAGGACCGGGAGATCGAGGATGTGATCACGCAGGGAGACAAGAGGTGCGTTGAGAGCTTCATGGTCCACGCCTACAAAAAACTCAAGGAGGCCGGCATCGAAAAGGAGCGGATCCAGATCAAGGATCTGCCCTCCACCCTCAATGTGGGCAAGGCCCTGGTGGGGGAGGCTGAAAGCGGCGGCTACGGCACGGTGGTCTTCGGCCGGCGAGGCATGAGCCGCGCTTTTTTCATGGGCAGCGTATCCAATTACCTGATCAACCGCATGTCGGAACGCGCCCTCTGGCTGGTTTCCTGATGCATAGAGACCTGATGCATAGAGACCTGATGCATAGAGACCTGATGCATAGAAACCTGATGCATAGAGAAAAGACCCGATGCTGACCGAACGAGAAATCCTGTCCACCCTGGAGATGCTTCGCAGCGAGCACCTGGACGTGCGAACCGTCACCCTTGGCATGAACCTGTTCGACTGCGCCAGCGATGACCTGGGGCGGCTTTGCGACAACATCCGAAGGCGCGTGGCCGACCTGGCCGGCAACCTTGTGGACGTATGCGACGCGGTGGGCGACAAGTACGGCATCCCGGTGGTAAACAAGCGCATCGCCGTGAGCCCGGTGGCCGGTTTCGCCGCCGCCTTTTCGCCGGAGCAGCTTGTAACCGTGGCCCGAACCATGGACGCGGCGGCCCGGTCCGTGCGCGTGGATTTCATCGGCGGCTTTTCCGCCCTGGTGGAAAAGGGCATGGCCAGGGGCGACCGCGCCCTCATCGAGGCCATCCCCGAGGCCCTGGCCGTCACCGAGCGGGTATGCGCGTCGGTGAACGTGGCCTCGTCCAGGGCCGGCATCAACATGGACGCCGTTTACCGCATGGGCCAGACCATCAAGCGCGCCGCCGCCCTCACCGCGGACAAGGACGGCCTCGGGTGCGCCAAGCTGTGTGTTTTTGCCAACATCCCCCAGGACATCCCTTTCATGGCTGGCGCATATTTGGGCATCGGCGAGCCGGACGCGGTGATCAACGTGGGCGTTTCCGGGCCGGGCGTGGTGAAAAAGGCGGTGGACCGGGCCCTGGCCGCAGGCGGCGGGCCGGGAGCGGCCCTGGACCTGGGGGGGGTGTCGGAGATCATCAAGCGCACCGCCTACAAGGTGACCCGGGTGGGCGAGCTGATCGGCCGGGAGGTGGCCGAAAGGCTGGGCATCGCCTTCGGCGTGGTGGACCTGTCCCTGGCGCCCACGCCCAATGTGGGCGATTCCGTGGGCGAGATCTTCCAGAGCCTGGGGCTTGCGGCCATCGGCGTGCCCGGCACCACGGCCGCCCTGGCGCTTTTGAACGACGCGGTCAAAAAGGGCGGCGCCTTCGCCTCCTCCCATGTGGGGGGCCTGAGCGGCGCCTTCATCCCCGTCAGCGAGGATCTGAACATCTCAGAGGCGGTCGAGGCGGGCCACCTGAGCATCGAAAAGCTCGAGGCCCTCACCAGCGTCTGCTCCGTGGGCCTGGACATGGTGGCCATCCCCGGCGACACCTCCGCGGAGACCCTGGCGGCGGTGATCGCAGACGAGATGGCCATCGGCGTGATCAACAAGAAGACCACGGCCACGCGCATCATCCCAGTGCCCGGAAAGAAGGCCGGCGAGCATGCCTATTTCGGCGGTCTGCTGGGCCAGAGCGTGATCATGGCGGTTCGAAACGGCACCGCCGACAACCCCTTCATCCGGCTGGGCGGACGCATCCCGGCGCCCATCCACAGCCTGAACAACTGAAGGCATCGATGGTGGTCATGCGACGCCCTCTTTCCGGAAACGCCCCCAGCCGGGAGGAGTGTTACCGGCTGATCCGGCAGATGCAGATGCTGGAAAACATCGTCGCCCACTCCCGGCTGGTGTGCGGGGTGGCCCTTTTTCTTACGGACCGGCTGATCGACCTGGGCCATCTTCTGGATAGGGAGCTGGTCCGGGCGTCGGCCCTGCTGCACGACATCACCAAGACCCGGAGCTTTAAAACCCGGGAGAACCACGCGGAAACCGGCGGCGATTTTCTCCGCCGCCAGGGCTACCCCGAGGTGGGCCGCATCATCTGCCAGCATGTGTTGCTGGAGGATTTCAAAGCCCACGCCCCGCCCACCGAGGCCGAGATCGTCAACTACGCGGACAAGCGGGTGCTGCATGACCGCATCTCCTCTCTCAACGACCGGATGGCTTATATACGGGACCGCTACTGCAAAAAGCCGGAACATGTGCCCCGGATGGAAAGGATGTGGGCCGAGAGCCTCGCGGTGGAGGAAAAGCTGTTCCGCCTGTTGGGATTTAAGCCGGAGGATGTGGAGCGCCTGGTGGGAAGGGAAAAATCGGAATAATAGGGATCAATTCTCTTTATCCCACCACTTTTCGGCGTCCTTCATATTTTTGAATTCAAGGATGCTTTCGCCGAAGTCATCCAGAAGCTCAATGCCGGAATTATTCAGTTTCTTTTTCAGGGCGGGCGAGATGAGGCCGAACCGCTTGTTTAATAATTTATGAATCAATCCCATTTTGCCCGTCAGGCTGCCTTCCATTATACCTTTTTGTCTGATTCTCTCCGCAATGGTCATCGCCATCCTCCTCGCGTTTTCATTGCCAATAACCGCCAGCCCC
>JAABTE010000357.1 GCA_011390035.1 Desulfobacteraceae bacterium
GGACATCCACGAATCCACCCTGGAGCGCTGGATCCGCCAGGGACGCATTCCCATGCGAAAAATCGGCGACAGCCTGCATTTCGAGCGCCCCACGCTGGAACGGTGGGTCCGGTCCCGATCCATGACCTTTTGTCCACCGGAAAAAACCATTCCCCTGCTTGAAGCGCCCCGGATCGAATCCCTGGCGTCGGCACTGGGGGCCGGCGGGGTGTTTCACGATCTGCCCGGCGGCTGCGTCGGGGGGGCACTGGAGGCGGCGGTGTCCCGGATGGAATGGATCGCCCCGGAGGTCCGGGCGCAACTGCTGGAAAAGCTCAAGGAGCGCGAGGCCCTCACCTCCACCGGCGTGGGCCGGGGGGTGGCCATCCCCCACCCAAGGGCGCCCATGGCCGAATGCGGCCCCGATTCGGTCATCACCACCTGCTTTTTCAATCAGCCCATCGACTTCAAGGCGGTGGACGACCGGCCCGTGTTCGTGATGTTCGTGATGTTAAGCCCCTCCGTGAAACAGCACCTGCACCTGCTGTCCCGCCTGTCCTACTGCCTGCGGGACGAGGCGTTTGTGGACTTTCTCCGCTCCCGCCCCCCCGCGGAGGCCCTTTTCGCCAAGACGGCCGATTTCGAGTCCCGGCTGGATTCCTGACAAAGCCCCATTTTGATGCGAATTCCCGATGCCTTGAAAAAACCCTCCGGATGGCGGCTGTTCCGGGGAGACGACCGGCCGCTTCTCATGATCATCGGCCTGATGGTGGGCATCTGCAGCGGCCTTGCCGCTTTGGTACTCAACCGTTCCCTGGAGGCAATGTTCGAGTGGCTCCACCATTACCGCCACTACTGGTGGGCCTTTGCCCTTCCCGGGGCCGGCGCGGCCCTGTCGTCGCTGTTTTTAAACCGGGTGGTCAAGGAAGGGGCCGGCCACGGGGTGCCGGAGGTGATCTACGCCGTCTCCCGCCACGGCGGGCTGCTGCGGTTCCGCTCGGCCTATTCCCGGCTGGTGGCCAGTTGCCTGACCATCGGCAGCGGCGGGTCCGCGGGCCCCGAGGCGCCGGTGGTGATGAGCGGGGCCTCCATCGGCTCGAACATCGCCAAGTACTTTTCCCTCAACGACCGGCAGCGGGTGACGGCGGTGGGATGCGGGGCGGCCGGGGCCATCTCGGCCATCTTCAACGCCCCCATCGCCGGGCTGGTGTTCACCGTGGAGGTGATTTTGGGGGAATGGAAGGCGGTCAACATCATCCCCATCGCCATCGCCTCGGTGGCCGGCACCGAGGTGAGCCGGCTGCTCAACGGCAACCAGATCGCCTTTTCCCACCGCCAGTTCAACATTCACATCACGGATAATCTGGCCGCCATCGGGCTGGCGGTGGTCACGGCCGCGGCCTCGATTCTTCTCACCCGGGGGCTGCGGCGGATGCACCATTTCGCCGGAGGGATCAAAGCGCCCCTCTGGACGCGGGCGGCCATTGGCGGATGCGCGGTGGGGCTCATCGGCATGGCCCTGCCCGTGGCCATGGGCGAGGGGTATCACGCCATCCGGGAGATGATACATGGCGCCTTTCCCGGCGGCATCTTCCTGGTGGCCGTGGCCGCGCTGGCCAAGATCCTGGCCACCTCGCTCACCCTGGGATGGGGCGGCTCCGGCGGCATCTTCGCCCCCTGCCTGGTGGTGGGCAGCCTGGCCGGGCTGACCTACCACCGCTTCCTGACGCTGGCCTGGCCGTCCATGGGATGGGTCAACGAGGGCTGCTTCGCCCTGCTGGGCATGGCCGGGCTGGTCAGCGGCATCCTCCAGGCGCCCCTCACCGGCATTTTTTTAATCGTGGAGATCACCGGCGGATACGAGGTGATCCTGCCGCTGATCATCGTCTCGACCATCTCCGCCACCCTGTGCCACTATGTGGAGCCGGCCTCCTTTTACCTGCGGGACCTGGTGGAACAGGGCCAGTTGCTGCGGCCCGGCACCGACGCCCGGGTGCTGTCTGACCTGAGCGTGCGGGAGCTGATCGAAACCGACACGCTAACCGTGCGCCGGGACATGCGGCTGCGGGACTTCATCGACGTCATCAAGCGCTCCCGCCGGAACCACTTTCCCGTTGAGGACCCGGAGACCGGCCGGTTCGCGGGCATGATCCACCTGGACGACATCCGGGCCCACCTGTTCGACCCGCTGATGTACGACGCCGTTCTCATCGAGCAGATCATGGACCCCCGCCCCGAGGTGGTCCACCCCAACGAGGACCTGGCCGAGATCCTGGCCCGCATGGACGCCCGGCGCCTGTTCAGCATGCCGGTGGTGGCCGACGGCCATTTCCTGGGCATGGTCTCCAAGGCCACCTTGCTGGATCAGTATCGGAAGGAACTGCGGGTACAGACGGCGGACGCCTGAGCGGATTTCAAAGGAGCTTTTACAATGGAACCCAAGCTTTTTCACATCTTCAGAAACACGCCCCTGGGAAGGGAAACCTTCCTGCAAAGCCTTCACTTCTGCAGGACCGTTCAGAGCGATCTTGTCATCTACATTCCGGAGCACACCAAGTTTCTCATGTACTTTGAAAACGACGTGGTGCAGATCGATCTGGACGGCTCTTATCTCACCTCCCCGGAAACCGCCCTGAGCCACGCCAAGGAGCTGGCCGAGGCCGCCGGCGCCCGCCATGAATTCTTCCAGCCCCGGCACTTCACCGCCACCACCCTGCCGGACGTGCCCACCCATTTTGACTTCATGTGCTGCCCGCGCACAATATCGGACCTGTCGTCCAAAATCGGCCTGGGCTACATCGGCCCCAGGGTGCGCCGGATCGTCAAGTCCGCCCAGTTTCCGGTGATGATCACCAGCCCGGCCTTCAAGGAGTGGCAATCCATCGCCGTCTTCTTCGGCG
>JAABTE010000358.1 GCA_011390035.1 Desulfobacteraceae bacterium
TTGCCACACCTATCTACATTCTGAAACAGAACCCGAATACCGGGTGGAGCTGTGCGATGCCTGCCTGGGATACATCAAAACGGTGGATCTGCGCGGGCTGGAGCGCCCCTTCTTCGCCCCCCTGGAATACATCGCCACCCTCCATCTGGATATCCTCGCCCGGGAGAAAGGATATCAAAGCCTGGTTCGCTCCGAATCTGAAACAATCTGATTCATTTTGTAACCAGCATCATCATTTTATCCATTCTCTCATTTACTGAATCTGATCCATTTTTTTTCTTTACTTATTGACAAAATCCCTTTAAGGTATGCTTCGACTTTGTCTGAACGTCCTTCCCCCAAGGATCCACACAAGACCCCGGAACCGCATCAAGGAGGTGTCAATGGAAAAGGAAAGGGAATTTTACGAAAGGCTGGAAGCCAGGGGCGTCACCCGAAGGGACTTTATGAAGTTCTGCACCTTCCTGACGGCCACCATGGGGCTTTCCGCGTCCTTCATCCCCAAGGTGGCGGAGGTGTTCGCCTCCCCGGCCCAGCGGCCGCCGGTGATCTGGCTGCACTTCGGCGAATGCACCGGCTGCACCGAGGCCGTGCTGCGCACCATGTACCCGTGGATCGACGAGCTGCTGCTGGACATCATCTCCATGGAATACCACGAAACCATCATGGCCGCCGCCGGTCATCAGGCCGAAGAGGTCCTGCATGACGCCGCCGAAAAGTACAAGGGCAAGTTCATCTGCGTCGTGGAAGGCTCCATTCCCACCAAGTTCAACGGCGCCTACGGAAAGATCGGCAACCGCACCTTTCTTGAAATCGGCAAGGAGATCTGCCCCAAGGCGGCAGCGGTTGTGGCCATCGGCGCCTGCGCCACCTTCGGCGGCATCCCCGCGGCCAAGCCCAACCCCGGCGGATACGAGGCGGTGGGCAAGGCCCTGGGCATCGGCACGGTCAACATCCCCGGATGCCCGCCCAACCCCATCAACCTGGTGGGCACCGTGGTCAACTACCTGCTGCTGGGCAAGCTGCCCACCCTTGACAATCTCGGCCGGCCCCTGTTCGCCTATGGCAAAACCATCCACGACCAGTGCCCCCGCCGCTCCCACTTCGAGATGGGCGAATTCGTGGAAGAGTTCGGCTCCGAGGAGGCGGCCATGGGCTACTGCCTGTACAAGCTGGGCTGCCGGGGCCCGGAGACCTACAACAACTGCCCCACCGTCAAGTTCCATGGCGGAACGAGCTGGCCCATCCAGGCGGGCCACCCCTGCATCGGATGCAGCCAGCCCGACTTCTGGGACCATATGACCCCATTTTATGAGGAAATGTAGTTTATCCCGGAACCCGTTCATCCGCCATTGAAAGAGGAGAAACACATGAGTCAGAGAATCATCGTCGATCCGATTACCCGAATCGAAGGCCATCTCCGCATCGAGGTGGAGGTGGAAGACGGCAAGGTGAAAAACGCCTGGAGTTCCGGGCAGATGTTCAGGGGCATCGAAATCATCCTCCAGGGCCGCGACCCCAGGGACGCCCAGCATTTCGTCCAGCGCTCCTGCGGCGTCTGCACCTATGTGCATGCCCTGTCTTCCGTGCGGGCAGTGGAAGACGCCGTGGGTGTAAAGATCCCGGAAAACGCCCGCATCATCCGCAACCTGCTCCACGCGGCCCAGTTCCAGCATGATCACATTGTCCACTTTTATCATCTGCACGCGCTGGACTGGGTGGACATCGTCTCGGCCCTGTCCGCCGATCCGGGCGCGACGGCCACCCTGTCCGACAACGTCAGCGGCGCGCCCTGGGGCGGCCGGACCTATTTCAGGGACGTGCAGGCCCGGTTGAAAAACTTTGTGGAAAGCGGCCAGCTCGGCCCCTTTGCCAACGCCTACTGGGGCCACAGCGCCTACAAGCTGCCCCCCGAGGCCAACCTGATGGCCGCGGCCCACTACATCGAGGCCCTTCGCCTTCAGGCCAAGGCGGCCAAGATGCATGCCATCTTCGGCGCCAAGAACCCCCACATCCAGACCCTGGTGGTGGGCGGCGTCACCCCCATCCGGGACCTGACGCCGGATCGCATCGCCCAGTTCCTCTACCTGTGGAAGGAGACCCAGGACTTCGTCAAAAAGGTCTATATTCCGGACCTTCTGGCCGTGGCCGGCTTCTATAAGGACTGGGGTGCCATCGGCGGCACCACCAACTTCCTGGCCTGGGGCGACTGGCCCGGCAAGGATGGCGACCCGTCCACCAACATGCTCCCCGGCGGCGTTCTGCTGAACCGGGACTTAAAGGGCGTTCAGGACGCCGACCAGCAGAAGGTGACCGAGCACGTCAAGCACGCCTGGTACGAGGAAGGCGAGCCCAAGCACCCCTACCAGGGCGAAACAAAGCCCAAGCACGGCGACTACAACACGGGCGGCGACAAATCGACCTGGAAGTTCGGCAAGCCCGAAACCGGCCGCTACACCTGGCTCAAGGCCCCGCGCTACGACGGCAACGCCTGCGAGGTGGGCCCGCTGGCCCGGGTACTCATCGCCTACGCCAAGGGCACCGAGAGCATCAAATCCATAGTGGACGACACGGTGGCCAAGCTCGGCATCCCGGTCGCGGCCCTTTTTTCCACCCTGGGCCGCACCGCCGCCCGGGGCCTTGAGACCGTGGTCATCGGAGACGCCATGGAAGGCTGGATCATGGAGCTGGTGGCCAATGTCAAAAAGGGCGACACCAAAACCTACCAGCCCTGGGAGATGCCGGACAAGGGCATGGGCTACGGCCTCAACGACGTGCCCCGGGGCGCCCTGGGCCACTGGATCGAGATCGAGGACAAGAAAATCAAAAATTACCAGTATGTGGTGCCCTCCACCTGGAACCTGGGCCCGCGCT
>JAABTE010000359.1 GCA_011390035.1 Desulfobacteraceae bacterium
CCTCCGCCGCGATTGCCTCCCCCGGCAAAAACCGCCGAATCATCTTATACCCCTGCGCCGACGGCAGGGTATGCGCCTCAATGCGGCGCTCGGCCAGGCTCACAAGCCACACCTCCCGAATACCGGCCCGGGCGTACAGGGGCAGCTTGAATTTCCGGTCGTATTCCAGAGAGGTATCCGCCACCTCCACGATCAGGTGGATGTCATCGGGGCCGGGATGGCCGTCGGCGTAAAAATCGGGGCGCGGCTTGAGCAGGGCGATGTCCGGCTCGGGCTCGGAAGCGTGATCGAGGGCGATGGGGTTTTGGACTGAAACGAGGGCGCGGTCAGAAAACGCTTTTGTGAACAGTTGATTGAGCCGATTGACGCAGGCCGCGTGGACGCTGCCGATGGCCGCCATTGAAATGATCTCTCCTTCGATGAGTTCCACCCGGTCGTCTTCCTTCAGAATACCGATCTCGGCCATCAGGTGGTATTCGGCCACGGTGAAGGTTTTCCGTTGAATGTCAGCCAGCATGGCGATCTCCTCGCCTTCGCAACGCCCGGGGCGCGGCCTTCTCACGCCCCCCGCCCCGGCTTGAAGGTCAGAATATACCGATTCTCGCCCTTGATGAACACCTGCTCCACGGTATAGTCCTGGTTGGGCCGCAAGTCCAGCACCACCCGGAGCTTGGGCGCGCCGCCCGTGTGGATGCCGGTGCGGATGCGCTGGATCATCTCGCCGTTGACATTGAGGCGGCGGGGCATGTCGGTGCCGGGCGTCACCTCGGGGAAGTCGCAGACCACCTTGGGGGTGTCTTCTTCCAGCACGAAGGTCTCCGGCGGATAAAAGCCGCTCAACTCGAAGATGGCCTGCTCGGCGGCGGCGCCGGCCGACTCCACCCGGAAGGTGCGCAGCACGCGCTCGCCCCCGTCTCCGGGGTCCATGGGGGTGACGGGCGCGGTGGCGGAATCGGTTTCGGCGGGCGTTGCTCGGGCGGTTTCCGATGGCGCAGGCTTTGAAGATGCCGGTGCCTCAGATGCCAGTGCATCAGATGCGGGTTCCGCGTATGACGGCTTGGCGGATGCCGGCCTCGCAAGCGCCGGTTCCGCGGCTCCCGAAAAGGCAAGGGAGAGGTCGGCGGCCTCCTCATCGGAGGCGGGCTCGAAGAGCATCCGGTGGGCCCAGCCCTTGCGGTCGGTGTCGGTGATGATCCTGTACCATTCCTGTTGGGAGTCGATCACCCCCACCACTTCGCCCTTTTCCAGGCCGAACATCACGCCCGCTTCCAGGGAAGGCTCGGCCCGGGCGCGGCCGGAAGCGACCTTCAGCCGGAGATATTGCGTGGGAACCTCCGTGGCGCCCATGGCGGTGGATGCCGATCCGGTGGATGCCGAAGCCGGCTGTTGCGCGGCGGCTGCCTCGGCTGCCTCGGCTGCCTCGGCGGCTTCTGTTGCTTCGGAGAATTCCGGGGGGGCGGTTTCATCGGCGGCCGGCGCGGCGCCGGCGGATGCCGCCGTGGCCGCATCGGCCCTTTGCTCCGCCGGCGCGGGGGCGGATCGGACGGTTTCCGGACCCGTTATTGGCCGGGGCCTTCGGCCGCGCAGGTAGTTTTCTCTGATCCATCCCAGCCGGTTGTCATCCAGCCGGGCGGCGAACCAGCCCTTGTGCTGGTCGATGAGGGTCACCGGGGTGCCCTCGGCCAGTCGATCCATCACGCGGGAATCCTCGCTTGGCAGGGCGCGCAGATCCACCGTGGTGGATGTTTCCCGCTCCAGCTTGTAAAAGGGCTCGGTGGCCTGGGCCGTCGCGCAGACGAGCGCAAGGGCGATCATGATGGCCATCGCGGGCCATCGGATTTGATGGAGCATCCGGCGCCTGTCCATAAGCTGCCTCCTTTTTTTTAAAGAATGGGAAATGAGTCCCGCCATGCCCGGGTCAGAAAAAGATCCGCCACGAGAGCAGTGTCTCCAATCGATTTTTATCAAAAGCCCTTTCCCACGAAATGTCAAGCCCAACCGTATGATTGCGCCCCATTTGGCGGGTGACGGACAGGGCCGCGGCCGTTCGAAGGTAATCGTCGCCGGGAAAAAGCCATGCCCCGGACGCCGAAACATGCCCCCGCCACCGGTGCGAAAACCGGGCCAGCAACCCGGCGGACAGGCCCGCCCCCAAACCGACGCCCTCGGGAAGGCCGCCGCCCACCTCCAGCCGGGGCTCGGCCAGAACATAGGCCAGGCCCAGGCGGGGCAGCCGCCAGGTCAGCCCGCCGCCGGTTACGATCTCGCCCAGAAGGGCGGCGTCCTCGTCCGGCCCGGGCCGTCGGATCAGCCCGGCCCGGACCCGCCAGGATGTGGGCCGGAACAGGTCGTCCCGGGGGGCCAGGGACAGGATGTCTATCAGGTCCAGCCGCCACAGGCGCAGGCTGCCGGTCTCCGGGCGATACCGCAAGACGGCGTCGCCGAAGACGATCTTCATGCCGTGGTCCGGCAGGTATTCGGTGTCCATCAGGTCTCCGAAGGCCGCCCGGATGGCGATCTGGGCAAATGCGCCGTCGCCGTCCGCGCCCGCGGCCAGCAGCAGCCGGGCCGGGTCGTGGATGGCGTCCGGCCGGGGGGGCGGGGCGGGCTCCGAGGTCATCTTCCCCGACATTTCCGGGGCCATTCCGGCCGCCGCCGGCCCCCGCCGCCCTCTTTCCACCAGCAGGCCGTGTAGCCGCGTCGCGTAGGCGTCCTTGTCCAGGGCCTTTTCGGCATACAGATAGCGCAGATACAGCGCGGCCAGATCCAGAACGGCGATCCGCCTGCCGAGATCCGCAGCCGCCCCTGTCGATGTCGCCCCGGTCGATGTCGCCCCTGTCGATGTCTCCCCGGTCGATGTCTCCCCTCTCGA
>JAABTE010000037.1 GCA_011390035.1 Desulfobacteraceae bacterium
CCTCGGCCTCGGCCACCGACTGCTCGGCCTGGCGCTTGCCGGCCATGGCGGTATTCAGCCCCTGCCGGGCCTGATCCAGGCGGGACTGAAACTGGCGGCTGTCCAGGGAAACCAGCAGATCCCCCTTCCGGACGGCATCCCCCGGCCGCACCTTCACATCCATCACCTGGGCCGTCACCTGGGCCTCGATGCTGGCCTCGGTGCGCGGTCGGATGGTGCCCACCGCCTCGTGCCACTCCTTTATCAGCCGGATCTCGGCCTCGGCCGTCCGGTCCGGGGCGGTAGCCGCCTCGGATGGCGCGGGGGTCAGGCCCGCCGGCACCGTGTCTTCCGAAAATCGAAGCCAGGCATAAATCACCGCCGCGGCCACCACAACGCACAGGCCCGCGATGAGCGCAACGCGGATGGTCCTTGATCGTTTCATGTCAGCTCAATTCTCCGTTTTCAGCAAGCTTTCCTTATATCCGCAAGCTTTTTCAGGGAAAACGCCCATTCTGATTCCAACGATTTGAATCAGGATTTGCCCCCCGCCTCGGCCTCGGCGGGCATGGCCGACGCCCACAGGCCGATGGCCCGGCCGATGTCCGCAAGCGCCTTTTCCCGATCATAATAGGCGGCGGCCGCCCGGGTGCGGGCCCGGTTCCGATCCAGCTCCGCCTCCAGATACCGGGTGATGGTGGCCGAGCCTCCCTCGTACTGTTGCCGGACCAGTTCCAGAGACTCCTCGGCGTTTGCCACGCTGGCCCGGGCCACCTTCAGCCGGGCCGCGGAGGCATGGAGGCTCAGGTAGGCGTTCTTCACGTCCAGCCTGATTGACAGCGCCCCCCGCCGGTCCGCCGCCAGCATCTCCTCCAGGACCGCCTCGGCCTGCCGCGCCTCCGCCCGGGTGCGAAAGCCGTCAAAAAAGTTCCAGGTGAGGGTCACGCCCACCGTCCAGTTGCCCCGGTCGGTGTCGTAATCCATGTCCGGATCATCCAGATAGTATTTGCCCTGGGCGTCGATCACCGGCAGGTAGCCCGCCCGGGCCTGATCAATGGCCATGCGGGAGCGGACCACCTGGCGGCGGACCTTTTCCATCTCCGGTCGATGGGCGATGGCGTGGGCCACGCCCCCCAGGTAGGTTTCGGGAAGCGACAGGGACAGGTCCTCGGCGCCGGAAAGCTCAAGGGGCGGCTCGGGACTCACCCCCAGCACGTTGGAAAGCGCCGCCAGGGCCGTCTGGTGCTGGTTATCCCGCTGCACCAGGTTCTCCCGGGCCTGGGCCAGGCGCACGTCCAGCGACAGGATGTCTGACTTGAGGGCGCCGCCGGCCTTGAAGCGCACGTTCATGACCCGGAGCTGCTCCTGGACGGTGGCCACCGATTCCCTGGCAATGGCGATGAAATCCCGGGCCGCCAATGCGTTATAATAGGACTGGATCACCGAGGCCACCAGGGAGTTATCAATCGCCCGACGGTCCAGCTCGGCGATGGTGGCGCCGGTTTCGGCCATCCGGGCGGCCAGCAGGTCCCGGCCGCCGTTGAACAGGTTGAGCCGGGCTGTGACGCCGGTTTCAAAGTTCTCTATCCTTCCGGGATCATTGAAGTTGGTGTCGGGGGGCAGCTTGCGCTGGTCGATCTTCTTGAAAAGATAGGTGGAGGGGGCGTCGCCTTCCACATACTCGGTGTAAAGGCTCATGGCGGGCATGAAGGCGGACAGGGCGGCGTCGATCATGGCCTCGGCCTGGCGGATCCGGGCGGCCGCCATCATCTTGTCCGGGTTGTTGGCAAGGGCGATGCCGATGGCCTCGGAGAGGCTGACGGTTCTGGCAACGGCGCGGGTGGCCGATGGGCCCGCTTTGCCCTCGATGGGCGCGATTCGGCCAAGCGTCTGCCGGTATTCGACGCGAATATCCTTGTAATCCCGCGACGCCGGGCTGGCACAGGCCACGGCGAAAACAACCGGTATCGACACAAGCAGCATCCATGTTCTCATGGGAAAAGTCTCCGGGGTCTTGTCAAGGAACACCAGAAAACGCTATATTTTCATAGCCGGCTCCAAAACCGGCCGGCAGCCGATCCCGCCGCCTTTACGACGCCGTGAAACGGCGCCCGCTTTCAATTGAATAATTGTAAGATATTTCAGGGACGCAATCAATCAAAATCCCAACAACGCAAGGGGATCTTCCGCCGGAAGCCCCCCCTATTAAAGGAGAAAACCCATCATGCCCCAACCCACCATGCTTCACCCCACCATTCCCGACCCCACCATTCCCGACCCCATCATTCCCGACCCCATCATTCCCGCCCCCCCCATGCCCCCCCGCTCCCGCCTCATGGCGGGCCGCGGCCCATCCCCATCGGGGATGGTGTTTAAAGCCATTTTTTCAGGGCTTTTCGGTCTCTGCTGCGCTGCTGTCGCCATCCTCGGGATGATCCCGCCGCCGGCCATGGGAGCGCCGACCAAAAAGGCCGCCACCCCCCGCATCATCGGCGGCGAGGCGGCCGCCCCGGGCGACTGGCCCTGGATGGTGGCCCTTCTTGAAGCCGACAACACCAACAACTACAACGCCCACTACTGCGGCGGCGCCCTGATCCACCCCCAGTGGGTCCTCACCGCCGGCCACTGCGCCTACGGCGAAAAGCCCGGCAACATCGAGGCGCTGGTGGGCGCGGGGGATCTGAAAAGCGGAGAGGGCGAGCGGGTGCCGGTACTGCGCATCGTCATGCACCCGGACTACGACGACTTTACCCTGGTGTCGGATATCGCCCTTCTGGAGCTGTCCCGCCCCGTCTCCCAGCCCACCTTGGGCCTGGTGACGGACAACGCCGACCTTTACGCCGGCCGGGAGGCGATGGTCATGGGCTGGGGCGCCACCGATTCTCTTGGCTTGTCCTTTTCCAGCATTCTCCTCGAGGCCACGCTGCCCCTGGTGAGCAACGCCACCTGCAACGCGGCCTTCAACGCCTATCCCTACCATGAATACGCAAATGACATCCTGAACAGCATGATCTGCGCCGGATACGCCGCGGGCGGCACGGACGCCTGCGTCGGGGATTCCGGCGGCCCCCTGGTGATCGACGACAACGGCGCATGGAAAATGGCCGGCGTCGTCTCCTGGGGAGAAGGGTGCGCCAAGCCGGACCTTTACGGGGTTTACACCCGGGTGCCCGCCTTTATCGACTTTATCGATCCGTATGTGGGCATCTCGCCCCTGTGGGGCCAGGTGACCGCCGCCTTTGCAGGCCATCCCGCCGTCGGGGTGGCGGACGCCGAGGTCATTCTGCTAAATACCGCCTACTCCGCCCGAACCGATGTGGCCGGCCGCTATTCCATGGACGTGCCCCCGGGCAATTACACCCTGCGCATCGCCGCGCCCGGCCTGGTGCCCCTGGCCGAGGCGATCACCGTGCCCGCCGGCAACGAGGGGCTGGAGGCCAGCCGCCAACTGGCCATCCCGCCGGCCGGGGATTTCAACGCCGACGGCCGCATCACCCTGGCGGATGTGGTGGCCGCCCTGAGGGCGCTCACGGGCGTGCCTTGAGTCATTGCATCACATTGCGAAACATCGTCAGCGAATTCGGGTGGTGCGGCCCGTCTTCCATCTGAACCGTGTGGCAGACCTCGCAGTTGCGGTTGGCGGCGATGGGATAGGCGTTGCCCTGGTACTGGATCGGCCCGAGGCTGTCGGAGCCGTACCGGTTGGCGGCCGGGTATATGGCATGGGGCGCCCCGTGACAGGCGCCGCACCGGATGCCCGCGTCGTCCCCCCGGAACCTGAACAGGTCTTTTCGGCCGGCGGTACGCTGATCCATGGCCACACTGTCGGTCTCCGGCGGCTGAAAGTCCTGGTGGCAATGGAGGCAGTCCGGCTGCTGAACCCAGGGTTTTCTTGGCGGCACATCCGCCATGGCCTCGGCCCGCTCCGGCTTAAGATGGGCCATCAGCCCGGCCGCGCCGGCCCGGCCCGCCGCCTTCTCGGCCTTTAGCAGCCCCAGGGCGTGATCCGCCATGGGCCCGTGGCAGTTGACGCAGTCGAGGCCGATCTCCAGGTGAATCCCCCGGAGCCCCGACGTGACGGTGTCGGGCGAGGCCGGATGGCAGGCGCCGCAGGCCCCGGCCCCCATGCCGGTCATATAGACAGCGTGAAACCCGTGCATGGCGGCCGACAGGTTCAGCGGCATCCCCTCCCCCGCCGCGCCGTGGCACTCCTGGCACCGCCGGGGCTTGCCCGAGCGGGCGGCGCCGGTCAGATCGGTGCCGTTTTTCCGGTCGTGCAGGCCCAGGATATCCCCGGCGGTGACATCGGCCACCCCGGCGCCGCCCCCGGACTTTCCTGTCCTGCGCCACCCGCCGCCATGGCAGTGGTTGCAGCCCATCTCGGAAGAGACCGGCATGGAAGTCTTCGTCACGGCCAGAACCTGGCCGCCGTCGGCCGAGCGGGCCGTTACCGTAACCACCGGGTACGGGTTGAAATGCCCGTCGCCGTCGAAGGGAACCGCCGGAACGCCCTCGGCCCCATAGGCCATGGCACCGCCGTCATAGGCCATGTCGCCGGAGCCGCCTTCCAGGGCGTAAGAGAGGATCACCCCGTCCGACACATGCTCCGGCAGCTCGCCCCGGCGGATGAGCAGGGCGTTCAGATCGCCCCCCGGCGGCGCCAGGCTGAACCAGGCGTCCGCGTCCGCCCGGAAATACATGCCCCGGCCGCTCCAGGCCAGCAGCAGGTATTCATCCGCCTCCGGATCGAAGGGGGGCACGGCAATGGCCTCCGGCGCGGTAGAATCGGACACGGCCGACGCATCCGCGGGGGCCGGGGCATCCGCCACCGCCCCGGCGTTCAGGCCGGAAACGATGTAAGCCGCCAGGGCGTCGGCCTCTTTCCGGTTGCCCGGAAAGGGCGGCATGTACGGATCATGGGCCCCCATGCCGCTGATCATGGCGGCCATGCCAAAATGGCTGTACTTTGCCGTCAACGGCTTGATGTCATTTAAAAATCCACCCACGGAATGGCACGGGCCGCAGGCGATGCCATACAGCTCCCGGCCCGCGGCCATCCGGTTTTCATCGGTGATCTCCCGATTGCGGAAAAAACGGGCTGTTTTGGCGATGCCCTCTTTCCGGGCGGTCTCGAGATCGGTCTTCAACAGGCTGTTGGAATACTGATACCCGTACAGAATGTAGGGCCGCCGCCCCGCCTCCCGGGCCCACTCGAACGCCCCCATGTACAAAAACCCCAGCAGCACGAGGATGACGGCGATCCCCTTGCGGGCCGCGTCCGGCATCCGCGACACGGCCGCCAGGCCCGCAAAGAAGATCATGGGCGAGAGCCATAAAAACGCCTTGATCATGGGCAGGGTCTCGGGGGACCGGAAAAGAACCATGGCCCGCTGCCCGTCGGGCAGCCCCATCACATACCACCAGCCGGCCAGCAGCGTCAGGGGCAGAAAGATGGCCAGCCACCCCGCGCAGTGGCGGAGCATGGTCCGGCGGGTTTCCTCGTCCTTAAGCCATGCGGCGGTGACTAACCCGAACAGCCCGGCGAACAGAAAGGCGATAAAGCTTCTGAAAAAAAGCGCGGGCCAGAAAGTGGGGTTGAAAAACCCGTCCCAGAAGTTCTTCGTCTCGATCCACTCCCCCGGCGTGAGCATGAACCCGACAATGCCGTTGATGACGAAAAGCGACAGAAACGCCGCGCCGAAATAGATCCAGCCCACGCGCAGGTGAAGGTTTGGCGCCATCCGGTGGAAGGTGTAATAGTAAACGAAGAGGGCGACGATCTCCACCAGGAAAAAGACCCATTCGGTGGCCCAGCCAAAAACGAAGTAGTGGATCAGCACAGAGGTGGCCGCCGGATTGAGTACCGATATGACAAACCAGATGGCCACGCCGGACACAGCCCCGAGTACCACGCTCAACAGCAGGAAGAAGCGGGCGTGCATCTCGGCGTAGGCCAGAACGCCCGCGGATTTCTCCCGGCGGGCCTTCATCTCCGTCAGCACCACGAACAGCCCTCCGCCCACGGCGAAGTGGGCGATGTAAACATGGAAGGTGGCGATGGCGGCAATGAGAAAACCGCCCCCGAATGTGTCCAGTTCCCATACCGGGTAGTGCAGCAGCCAGTTGCCGTTCATTTCCGTGTCACCTCAAAGCTTTAATCAATCGACCTTGTTGAAGGCGTTGGACTTGGCCTTGCAGACGGGACAGACGTCCGGCGGCTCGGTCTCGCAGGTGTAGCCGCAAACCGAGCAGACGTAGTAGTCCACCTCGGGCAGGCTATCCAGGTTATCAAGGGCGTTCTGGTACAGGTCCGCGTGGACCTTTTCCACCTGGTTGGCGAAATCTAAGCTGCGCTCGGCCGCTTTTTCCCCCTCGGCCCTGGCGGTTTCGATCATGGCCGGATACATGTCTTTAAACTCGTGGATCTCGCCGGCAACGGCCTCCCGGAGGTTGTCCTCGGTGGAGCCGATGCCCTTTAAGGCCCGCAGATGGGCGTGGGCATGGACCGTTTCGGCCTCGGCCGCGGCTCGAAAGAGCTTGGCCACCTGGGCATGCCCGTCCCTTTCGGCCTTTTTTGCAAAGGCCAGATACTTCCGGTTGGCCTGGGATTCACCGGCAAACGCCTCCCGCAGATTCTCCTCTGTCTTGCTCATTGGAAATACCTCCTTTTTAATGGTCCGTTTCCGTTTTAATGGTCCGTTTCCGTCGCCTTTAAATGGTCCGTTTCCGTGGCCGCCCCTCTTCCGGGGCTTCCGCTGACCCGCGAGGGCGCACCCTCGATTTTCGGATCATGGAGGGGATATATCACATCCGCTTTCCGGATTCAATCAGCGATGGCCGGCGGAATGGTTTTTCTGTACAAAACCGGCCCGGGCGTCCTATGATGGATGCGGGCGCTAATATAAGGAAACGGAGATGAAAATCATCCGGAACCAAATGGAATATAAAAAGGAGGCGACATGACGGACACGGCCAAACGGGCGGTGATGGCATCATTTGCGGCGGACGCCCTGGCACTGGGGGCCCACTGGATTTATGACCCGGAGAAGATCAGATCCCGCTTCGGCAGGGTAACGGCCCCGGCGGCGCCCGGACCGGACAGCTTTCACGCCGGAAAGGAAAAGGGCGATTTCACCCATTACGGCGATCAGATGCTGACGCTGCTGGAATCTGTGGCCGAAAGGAACGACTTCGACCTGAGCGACTTCGCCGACCGGTGGCGCAAGCTGTTCGACGGCTACAAGGGCTATTTCGACAGCGCCACCAAGAGCGCGTTGAAGCATTTGGCCAACGGCGGATCGCCGGAGCAGATCGGCTCGCGGTCCGACGACCTGTCCGGCGCCTCCCGGGTGGCGCCCCTGGTCTATCGGTTCCGGTCCGACGAAAAGCGCCTGTCCGAAACCGCCCGCGCCCAGGCCAAAATGACCCACGGCGATCCCGGCGTGGTGGACGCGGCCGAATTTTTCGCCCGGGTGGCCTTCAGGGTGCTAAACGGCGCAAAACCCACGGCGGCCATCGAATCGACGGTTCAGGATCATTTCGCCGTCACCTCCATCACCGCCTGGGTCCAGCGGGGCATGGCCGCAAAAGACAAGGACCCGGTGGCGGCGGTGGGCGAGTTCGGCCGAAGCTGCCACATCGGCGAGATGTTCCCGGGGGTGATTCAGATCATCGCCAGATACGAGAGCGACCTGAAGGAGGCGCTCATCCAGTGCGTCATGGCCGGAGGCGACAGCGCGGCCCGAGGGTCTCTGACGGGGCTGGTACTCGGGGCCCATTCGGGTGCCGGGGAGATGCCCGGCGAGTGGGTTTCTGAAATGAAGGCGGCGGAAAGAATAGAAGTTCTGTTAGGCAAAATCACAGCGTAAAGGCTCATAGCGGGGCGCCAAACGAGAGCGAGGTGTCCCGCCGAGCGTGCGGTCAGGAAGCGCTGATAGCATCCACCACTATCATCTTGACACTTGTCATCAAAACAAATAATATTTTAAAAAGGAAATGATTGCCCCGCCAATCAATCATAATGGGTATCTTAAAAAATATTCGGCACTGTATCCAGATCAGGAGTTATTATCTATCATCCCATGCCGAAGAAGAAATGACGGATGATGATTTAGAACGAAAAGATATAGAAAACGCTATATTAAAAGGATATATCCAAAAACGTCTTACCCATGATATTCGAGGAACGAGGTATTGCATACAGGGTCCCGCCATTGATGAGCGAATTATCCATGTTATATGTCGTTTCAAGGAAGATATAAACCTCTTAATTATAACCGTATATGCTTTAGAGGTGGAATAATGCTATGTGAATTTTGTGGTGGAGAAACAAAACCGAAAAAGGTTAAGCGTCAGCATTGGCACAATAAACACTTATATATTGTCGAGGATGTCTTAGCGGAAGTATGCAAAGATTGTGGCGAGAGGTATTTTCATGCGAAAACACTTGATGCGATTGACGACTTCCTTTCGGAACAGCATCCCGTAAAGGCCCGTATTGCCGTTGAGGTTGTGAATATGCAAGAGGCTACCGCATGATAGACATGCGGATAGCCCCTGTTTCACTTTTAACTCTCACTCTTTCCGCAACCCCACAGGCGGCGCGATAATCTCCGACCAAACCACCACCTTGCGCATATGCCGCGCATTCATCCTCGCATATCCCGCCCTACGCCTCGTAATCGCCGGGACCGGCGCACCCGGCTCATGATGGGGCCGAGACACGGGTCGCGCCGGGACGGCTTCGGGCGGCCGCCGGCGGGAGGCCGACGGCCCCTGATCGGGAACGGCTTCGGGCGTGCGCTCCAGCCGGACGGACCCCTGTGTCCATCGCATCCCCCCCTGAACGGGCGGGCGGCGCGTTGCCGGGGTTAGAACCCGGTCCGGCAATGGGGCGGGGCGGGGGCGGGGCAGGGGCGGAGGAGTCTCGGGGCCCGGCTCCGGCAGGGGGCCGGCGGAGCGATCCATCTGGGCGTCGGCCTCCATCAGCGCCTCCCACTGACTTGGGCCCATGCCCCCCTGTTCCCTGGCATCTCCCCCCTGTTCCCTGTCACCGCCCCCCTGTTCCCTGTCACCGCCCCCCTGTTCCCTGTCACCGCCCCCCTGCTCCCTGGCCTTGGCCGCCTGCGCCTCGATCTGGCGCTGCATCTCCTTTAAAAACCCCGCCAGGGAAGAGCCGCCGTCGCCGCCGCCCTTTCCGGCCATCTGCTTCTTGATCTCCTTGTAGGCACGGGAGGTTATCACGGCGAATATGATCAGGAAGAAAAGAAATACTTCCATCAGGACACGGGATCCTGGCTGCCGTCCTCCTTGGCATCCTTGCCGATGCTGGCGCGCATCTGGGTGTCGGCGATGACGTTTTTCATCTTATAATAATCCATGATCCCGAGATTGCCCTTGCGAAACGCCTCGGCCATGGCCATGGGCACCTCCGCCTCGGCCTCCACCACCTTGGCGCGCATCTCTTCCACCCTGGCCCGCATTTCCTGCTCGACGGCAAACGCCATGGCCCGGCGCTCCTCGGCCTTGGCCTGGGCGATCTTCTTGTCCGCCTCGGCCCGGTCGGTCTCCAGCTCGGCGCCGATGTTCTTGCCCACGTCCACGTCGGCGATGTCGATGGACAGGATCTCGTAGGCAGTGCCGGCGTCCAGGCCTTTTTCAAGCACCCTCTTGGAGATCAGATCCGGGTTTTCCAGCACGTTCTTGTGGGATTCGGCCGAGCCGATGGTGGTGACGATGCCCTCGCCCACCCGGGCCAGGATGGTCTCCTCGCCGGCGCCGCCAACCAGCCGGTCGATGTTGGCCCGCACCGTGACCCGGGAGACGGCCTTGACCTGGATGCCGTCCTTGGCCATGGCCGCCACCAGGGGGGTTTCGATCACCTTGGGGTTGACGCTCATCTGCACGGCCTCCAGCACGTTCCGGCCGGCCAGATCGATGGCCGCGGCCCGGTTGAACTTCAGCTCGATGTTGGCCTTGTCCGCGGCGATGAGGGCCTGGACTACACGCAGGACCTCTCCGCCGGCCAGGTAGTGGGATTCAAGGTCGTCCGTTTCGATCTCAATGCCGGCCTTGACCGCCATGATCTTGGTCTCCACGATCAGCTTGGGCGGCACCTTCCGAAAGCGCATGAAGATGATGTTTAACAGCCCCACATGGGCCCCGGACACCAGCGCCTGGATCCACAGCGAGATGGATGATCCGATAAAAAACAGCAGCAGAATGCCCGCTAAAAGCAGAATGCCGACAATGATGCTCGTGAAGTTCATGAATTCCTCCTCGGGCGTGCGGCGCGCGCGTTTAATCCTCGGGCGCGCGGCGCTCGCGTTTAACTCGCGTTTAAGTGGTCTCCGCCTCCCGCTCCCGGACGATGATCTGGTTGCCGGTGACGGCGGAGACGTAAATCGGGGTCCCCTTTCCTATATATTCTCCGCGGGTGCATACATCCACCCGTTTTCCTTCCACAACGGCGATGCCCGACGGCCGCAGGTCCGACACCGCCTCACCCCGCAGCCCCAGGTGTTTTTCCAGCTCGGGGGACTGGGAGCTGACGCCGCTTGCCCGGGACAGGGTGGCCCGCAGGGTGGCCCTGGACCGGGCGATCATCTTGAGCCCCAGCAGCACCACCAGTGGCAGAATGATCACGTCCGCGGCTATGAACACGATGCCGGCGAACTCGGAAATCCCGGAAAAGGCCAGGTACAGCGAATAGCCGATCAGCCCGGCGGCCAGGGCGGTGAGCAGCCCGCCGGAGGGCAGGAAGATCTCGGCGATTATCGCTAAAACGCCGCCAAACTGCAAAAGGATCGGAAAAAAAATCTTACCCATCGGCCTTCTCCACGCTTCCCCGTTCCGGCATCGCCCGCTCCACGATCACATGGTTGCCCCGGATGGCCATCACCCGCACGGTCGCGCCCTTTTCCAGAAAGGTGGCCTCGGAGATGGCGTCCACCGTCTCGCCGCCGATGCGCACCTTGCCCGACGGCCGCAGGAGCGTCACCGCCACCCCCTCGTCTCCCGGCCGGGCCAGGACCGATTCGGTGGAATCTGCCCGGCAGGCGCCCAGATTCTTTACCAGGTAAGGCCCCTGGCGAACATATCGGGACATGGAGGGAAAGACATAGCGCATCACCAGCATGGACGAGATAAAGGCGGCCACAAAGGCGCTTAGCACGATGGCCAGGTTGGTAATCAGAAGATCCATCTGCCAGGGCATCCGAGGGTCCGGCAGCACGAAGTTCTGCATGGCCAGCACCATGCTCAGGGCGATCAGGGCGATGCCGCTGAATCCGGCCACGCCGAATCCGGGCAGCACAAAAATCTCGTATCCCATCATCAAAACGCCCAGGGCCAGCAGGATCATCTCGGTATGATCGGCCAGGCCCACCAGGTACTGGTTGAAAAAGACCAGCCCCAGGCAGATCACCCCCACCGCCCCCGGCAGCCCCACGCCCGGCGCCTGAAGCTCCATGTACAAAGCGGCCAGGCCGATGAGCATCAGGACCGGCGCCACAGTCGAGATGAACCGGACAAAGGTTTCAGACCAGACCTCCTCCACGCGCTGGATCCGGGGATTTTCAATGCCCATCCGCGCCAGCATCTCCGGTATGTCCCCGGCGCTCATCTCGGAAAAGCCCAGCTCCTCGGCCTCCGCGTCGTCCATGGTGAGCAGCTCGCCCTCGGCCACCACCGTCTCCTTTCGGACGACGGCCTTTTTGGTCTCCTCGGGCAGGTCCTCCCATGTCACCGCGTCCATGTACCGTGTTTCGCCGTCCATGACCACCCGATAGACGATCATCTCCGCGGTCACCATCGATTCGGCCAGGGCCTCCGGATAGCCGTTGCGCCGGGCCAGGGACCGGAACTTGGCCCGCAGGGGCGACTGGAACTTTTCCCCCATCATCTTCGGCCCCTCGTTGGAGTAGGTGATGGGCGCGCAGTCGCCGATGGTGGTGTGGTGGTTCATGGCGAGCCGATTGCAGGCCAGGGCGATCAGCGCCCCCGCTGAGATGGCTTTTTTGGAGACATAGGCGATGGTCTGGCCCCTGGGAATGTTGACAATGGCATCGACAATCTCCAAGGCGGAATCGACCCGGCCGCCAAAGGTGTCCATCTCCAGCACCACCAGGGCCTCCGGGTCCTCGTTGGCCCTTTCCAGCGCCCTTTCGATGAAGGCGGCCATGCCCGGTTCCACCGACCCATGGGCCGGAATGACGAATACCCTCTGCCCGGCCATGGCCGCGGACGGACATGAAAACCCCGTCAGGATCATCACCGAAATGGCGAATATCAGAGGCATCAAGCGAGTTGCGGATATCATCAGGGGCATTGAGTGATTTAAGGTATTGGCCCGTCTCATTTTGCGCGTCTCATGGGGTTATAAAAGACCGCCGGCGTGTTCTGTTGGCATCTTCTGTCGGCGGGCTCTGTTGGCCCGTTATGTTGGCCTGTTATGTTGGCCTGTTATGTTGGCCTGTTCTGTCGGCCCGTTCTGTTGGCCTGTTCTGTCGGCCCGTTCTGTCGGCCTGTTCTGTCGGTGCGCTCTGTCGGCACGCTCCATCCGCCGGCTTGCTCTGTCGGCCTTTTTTAATGGGTCCGCTCCGCCGGCCTGTTCCAGCGGCCCGCTCCGCCGGCCTTTTTTGTTGGAGTGTTCTGTTATCAATGACTTCCGGACGCGATCCTCTTCGGAGCAAAGCACCATTTATCATATGCGACGAACCGCCCCCGATTGTCAATAGAAAACCGCCGCTTCCCCGCCCGGGGGGACATGCGGCGCCGGGAGAAAAAATTGTTTACAAAAAAACGCCCTTCCGATATATTGCCGGACGCACGGCCAAAGCCATGATTTTTCGGCATTTGATGCCAAAAGCTGAATATAAAAGGGGATTTTATGGCGAAATCGAGTTCGAAAAAGAAGAGTACCAAGAAGAAAACCACCGCAAAGGCAAAGGCGACTTCCGCAAAGACCGAGCCCAAGGCCACAAAGGACCCGGCGGCGAAAGCCAAGCCGGCGGCCAGGGGCGGCGGCGGGAAAAAGCCCGCCCTCCGGGATCTGCTGCTGAAGAAGTTCGACACATGGAAGCCGGAAACGCTTTACGCGCCGCCGGCCCCGGCGCCCGCGGAGACATCGGCCCCGCCCTTCGTCACCGGCGAGAACGCCGAATCAACGCGCAAGCTGCTGTTTAAAAAGTTTGACCTGACGGCGCCATCGGCGGAAAAGCCGGAAAAGAAGGCCGCGGCGAACAATTCGGAGCCGCCGGCCGCGGAAAAGCCGGCCCCCGAGAACCCGGCAGTCGAAAAGGCAAAGGCCGACAAGGCCCCCGCCAATAAGCCGGCGCCGAAGCCCGAAGCAAAGCCGGCGCCAAAGGCGGAAACACCGGCGCCGAAGCCCGAAGCAAAGCCGGCGCCAAAGGCGGATGCACCAGCGCCGAAG
>JAABTE010000360.1 GCA_011390035.1 Desulfobacteraceae bacterium
CATGGCCGTTGGTCAGGCAGTGCCCCTTCCGGGCGGAGATCTCCAGCAGGATCGAGCGATCCCGGGCCATGGCCACCTCGGTTTCGGTGATCAGGCCCGGGTGGGCCAGCACATCCACGTCCGCGGCCAGGGCGGCGGCGTTGGTGCCGGGGGCCACCGGCTCCACGATGGTCTCTCCGTGGACGACAATGATCCGGGCCCCCAGCTTCCGGGCCCGGGCCGCGGCATCTGCGATGAGCGGCGGCGGCACATGGGTCAGCTCGATGCCCGGCAGCACCCGGATGTCCAGCACGGCGTTCAGGTCTTCGGCCACCGCCCGGATGCGGGGGATGATAAAGTCCAGATTGGAGGTGTCGGCGTGATCCGTGATGGCGATGGCCCCAAGGCCCCGATGGGCCGCCCGCCGCACCAGCTCCGACGGCACCAGCTCGCCGTCGCTGAAAAAGGAATGGGTGTGCAGATCGATCATTTTTATTCAATCATTTTTATGTGTCGGGCATTGCCGGGGCCGATCCTTTCCGGACCGGCTCAGATCTTGTATTTTCCAAAATCCTCCGGGTCCAGGTTTTCCAGGTATTCTGCCCACTTGCGGCCTTCCTCGCTCTCGTCCATCGCCTCGGCGCCCTTTTCGCCGGCCTTGGAATTTTCGATCACCCGGTCATCCACGAAGATGGGGGCGGAAAAGCGCAGGGCGATGGCGATGGCGTCGCTGGGCCGGGCGTCGATGTCGAAGGCCTGTTCGCCCGAGGCGAAGTGGATCCGGGCGTAGTAGGTGTTCTCCCGCAGGTCGCACACCTCCACCCGGGAGACGCTGATGTTGACCAGCCCCAGAAAGTTCTTGAAAAGATCATGGGTCATGGGCCGCTCGAACTGGAGGTTTTGTAGCGCCGAGGCGATGGAGGTGGCCTCGAGCAGGCCGATCCAGATGGGAATGGCATGATCGTCCGTTTCCGATTTAAGTATGATGATGGGGGTGTTGGATGAAGGATCCATGGTCATCCCCGCTATATTGACCTTATGCAGCATGGCTTTTCTCTCCTTTTGCCTCGCGCGGTTCCGGCTTGCCCCGCAGGGAATGGGCAAAAGCCGCCTCTATCAGCACCCGAACCCGTCGGCCGGGTCGGAACTGATCCATCAGGTCCGTTCGGTCCATCAGGTCCATCTGGTCCATCCGGTCCGCCGGCTCCGGTGTGAAATTGACAATGGCGTTGCCGAAGGTGCGGCCTGTGAATTGCGGGGCTGATTTCCTGGCCGGCCCGTCCACCAGCACCTCCACCACCTTTCCAACCATGGCCGCGTGCTTTTCGGTGGTCACCGTCTTTTGAAAGTTTAGCAGCCTCTCCAGCCGCCGGCTCGACGCCGCGGGGTCCACCTTGTTCCTGAACCGCGCCGCCGGCGCCCCCGGCCGGTCCGAATAGTTAAAGGCAAAGACCCCGTCGAAGCGCACCGCGTCCATCAAGGAAAGCGTCTGCTCGAAATCGGCCTCGGACTCCCCGGGAAACCCCACGATGAAATCGGAGGTGATGGCGATATCCGGGCAATGGTCCCGCAGGGCCGCCACCCGGTCCATATAGATTTGGCGGCTGTATTTCCGGTTCATCCGGGCCAGCACCGCGTCCGAGCCCGACTGCACCGGCAGGTGAATGTGATGGCACAGCTTGTCCAGCCTTCCGAAGGCGGCCATCAGCCCCTCGGACAGGTCCTTGGGATGGGAGGTGGTGAACCGGATGCGCCGGAGCCCCTCCACCGCGTTGACCCGGGCCAGCAGCTCGGGAAAATCGCATCCGCCCGCCCCGCCGCAGTAGGCGTTGACGTTCTGGCCCAGAAGGGTCACCTCTCTAACGCCGGCGGCCACAAGGTTTTCAATCTCGGCCAGGGTGCTTTCCGGCGGCTTGCTCACCTCCCTGCCGCGCACCCGGGGCACCACGCAGTAGGCGCAGAAATTGTCGCAGCCCTGCATGATGGTCACAAAGGCGGAGGCGGGGCCGGCACCGGCTTCCGGGGGTCGGGCCGTCACGAAGGCCGCCTCCCCCGGAGACATGGCCAGCTCCGCCTGGGGCCGGCCGGTGACCTCCGCGGCGTCCAGCAGGCCGGGCAGGGCGTTTATGGACCGGGTGCCGAAGATAACATCCACGCAGGGCGCCCGCTTGCGGATCTTTTCGCCCTCCTGCTGGGCCACGCATCCGCCCACGGCCACCATCATGCCGGGCCGCTCCCGCTTCAGCCGGGCCAGCCGCCCCAGGAAGCTGAAGACCTTCTGCTCGGCCTTTTCCCGGATGGCGCAGGTGTTGACCACCACCAGGTCCGCCGACTCGGGGCCGGCCACGGGCCGGTAGCCCCGGCCCGCCAGCATGCGCTCGATCTGCTCGCCGTCATAGACGTTCATCTGGCAGCCGATGGTGTGTATGTATAAGGTTCTCGAATCCGTCATGGGCATTTTGTCCCGCGCTCCGATTGATCCGGTTCCGCTTGATCAGGTTCTGATTGATCCGGTTCCGCATCAAGCGGCTCGGCATTTCCGAAAGGTTCAACATCTTCAAAAGGTTCGGCTTCAAAAGGTTCGGCATTCTCCGGCTCCGCGGGCGAAAGGCCGATGGCCGGCCCGATGGCAGCCAGCAGCCCGTCCGCCTCCGCCCGGCGGCCCGGGGGTATGGAAAGCAGAACCAGCCCCTTCCGGGCATCCAGCGTGCTGAGCCCGGCGATGCCGTCGTAACCCTCCAGGATAAATCGGAGAAAATATATTTTCCGTCGATCGACGCGATAGCGCCGAAGGATGCTTTGCAATGGCTTCTTTCCAGTCGAGTAATGCTCCGTGGGCGGCCGTACCCGGCAATTCCGCGGCAAATGCCGCCCCTGTCTGCTCA
>JAABTE010000361.1 GCA_011390035.1 Desulfobacteraceae bacterium
TTGACCACGGAGCGTTCGGCCGGCACACTGACCTCCGCCGGGGCCGGGGCCGCGGGCCCGGTGGGCTTTTTGGGTTCCGGCGGGGGCTTGGGGGCGGCCTTTTCCGAGGCCGGCCTTCCGGCGGCCCTTGCGGACACCGTATCCCTGCTTTCCCCCCGCTCCCTCTCCTCGTCGAAGAGGTCGGAGATCTCGGACAGATCGAATCCCACAAGCTGTTGCTCATCGACGCCCAGCCGCGGCTCCGCGGCTGTAAGGACCGCCTCCAGCTCATCGCCCTTGCTCAGGCGCAACCCCTGGCGCCGGCGCTTTTCATCGGTGTCCGCCGCCTTCTTCACGGCCACCGCGTCGGCCCGAAGCTTGAAGGATTCCCCGGAAAGATCCGGAGCGCCGGCCGCCTCGGTCTCATCGGCCGATTCCTCCAGGTCAAAATCATTCAGTTCCAGGATGTCCGGCTCCTCTGGCTCCGGCGGGGGCGGATAGGCCTTGAACACATGGCCGCATTTGGCGCAGCGCAACTTGCTGCCCTCCGGCTTTATACGTTTTTCATCGACATTAAATGATGTCTTGCATTCCTCGCATGCGATCTTCATGACGCAACCTCGTCGGTCATTTTAGTATCCACCCGCTCCGGGATGGACGACGGCATCCGGAAAGCATCCGGACACCCGGGTAAAACAGCCGAAACCACAGCCGTGGCTACAGCTTCAGGTGATAAATCTCCGGCAGTTGTCGATAATCCTCGGCATAATCCAGGCCATATCCGATCAGAAAGCCCTCCTCGACCACATGGCAGGCATAATCGACGGTTACCGCCGACTTGCGCCGCTCCCGCTTGTCGATCAGGGCGCAGACCCGCACGGATCGGCAGTTCTTCGAGCGGATGTGATCCACCATGCGCGCCAGGGTCAGGCCCGTGTCCACGATGTCTTCCACGATCAGCACATTCCGGTCCGCAAGATCGATCTCGATGTCCTTTTTCAGCAGAACGGCGCCGCAGGAGGTGTCGCCCGAGCCATAGCTGGCCGCCCGGAGAAAATCGACCTGAACGGGAATGGTGAGCTGGCGCATCAGGTCTGCCAGGAAGATCAGCGCCCCCTTCAGCACGCCCACCAGCACCACCGACTTTCCCTCGTAGTCCGCGTTGATCCGGCGGGCCATTTCGGCCACGCCGGTTTCGATCTGCTCTTTTTTGATTACGGGTATGAATTCGGGCATGAATCTTCTTTATTCGGTTCCTTTTCGGTGTCGGTCCGATGGGATATCGATCCGATGCGAGATAATTCAGGTTCAGTATCGGCCAGGGTGCCTGTTTGGCCACCATTGCGCCCCTTTTTTTACAATCCATTCAACAGATACATGGATTGCCCGCCGGTGTCAAACGAATTCGATACTTTACAGGCCGGCCTGGGCCAGCTCGCGCACGGCCTTCATCTGCTGGTCGGTCAGATGAACCGGGGTGTTGACCAGGATCGACACATAAAGGTCCCCCCTTGCTTCCGCTTCGCGCATCCTCGGCAGGCCGTGGCCGGCCAGGCGCATTCTGGTTTTATGCCGGGTGCCCGGCGGCACCCGGAGGCTAAGTTCCCTTCCGTCTATGGTGGGCACCGTGATGGTGGCCCCGAGCAGGGCATCGCTGAGCTTCACCTCCCGGTTGATGCGCAGATCATGCCCGTCGGCCTCGAACACCGGGTCCGGCTGCACCTTCGCCTTGACAAACAGGTCCCCCGGCGGGCCGCCCATGGGGCTTGGTTCGCCCTTGCCGGCAATGCGCAGCTTCTTTCCGGTTATCATCCCCATGGGGATCTTGACGGTCAGGTTTTCCGAGCGGCCCTTATGGTTGAAGGTGATCGCCTTGCTGGCGCCGGTGGCCACCTCCCGGAGGGTGAGGGGCAGCTCGTACACCAGGTCCGATCCCTTCATGGACGCGGCCCGGCCGCCGCCGGTCCGGCCGCCGCCCATGTTGCTACCCATGTTGCCACCCATGTTGCCAAAGGGCGATCCGCCAAACTGGAACCGCTGCTGGCCGCCCCTGCCGCCAAAAAAGTCAAACCCCGAGCCGCCAAAGCCGAATTCCTTGAAAACATTTGAAAAATCGAATCCCCGGAAGATATCCTCCTCGGAGAAGCGCTGCTGGAACCCGCTGGCGCCGAAGGTGTCGTACTGGGCCCGCTTTTCCTTGTCGCTGAGTACCGCGTATGCCTCGCTGATCTGCTTGAAGCGCTCCTCGGCACCGGCGTCTCCGGCGGCATGGTCCGGATGATATTTCATGGCCAGCTTTCGGTAGGCCTTCTTGATTTCCGTCTCGCCGGCGTTTTTTTGAACGCCCAGAATCCTGTAATAATCCTTATCGGACATATCCCATCATCTCCGCTCTCTCATTGGGTGAAAGTGTCTGCTCCGTCGATTGCCCGGCGCCCGGACGATGGATCAGATTTAACCCGTAAAGATAAGGTTAAGGCCGTAACCTGTCAAGATTAGTGGATAAATTCGAAACGTCGCGCATCCTTCGGCCAGATGCTATCTTAACCCATCCAAAACGGGTCGTCAAACCCAAAAAACCGACTGGAAGCAATCCTTTTTTTATCCAAAATCCTTGTAGCTCTTCCAAGGGACCCTGGGAGCCGAGGTTGACGGCGCCCAGGCGCCCCTGAAAAGCCGCTGGAAAAATGCGGCGGACAGTGGTATAGGCTGACCCTGAGCTTGACCCACCGACCTGGGAGATTGACCCACCGACCTGGGAGCTTGACCGACCGACTTGGGCGAGGGAAAGGACACATCGATTGGAAAACGTGTTTTCAGCGGCGGCCCTGGCCCTGCCGGCCGCCTTTCTGCTGGACCTGATTCTGGGAGACCCGAAAT
>JAABTE010000362.1 GCA_011390035.1 Desulfobacteraceae bacterium
AAGGCCGTGGCAAGGCGCCACTTTATTTTTTTCGCCGATCATGCTAAAGCCATGACCTGGAATGATGAGCAACCTTAACCGAGCGTTTGACACGGGCGTTGGGGCGCCATGATTATGAAAGAAACATGGAGAAGGCGAATGACGGTGTCAAGGGGCTGGTGCCTGGCCCTGATCCTGCTGTGCGCCTGGCTGGCGCGGCCCGGCGGGGCGGCCCTGGCGGGCTCCGGCAAGATCACCCTCTATTTTTACACGTCCGAGACCAACATCAACAATTTCAAGTCTTTGAAGATGGAGTTCGATGGATATCTGAGCCGCTTCGGCGACTACGAGTTCCAGCCCTTCAGCAGCCGGGAGACCTTCGAGAGCCAGATCCGGGGAAAGGTCAACTGCCTGCTGTTCATGTCTAGCTGGCATTTCGGAAAGATTTACCGGGAGTACAACCTCAAGCCCCTGCTGGTGGGGGTGCGGGAGGGCAGCAAGTATCAGCGCCGGGTGCTGGTGGCCGGGGCCGACTACGCGGACCTGGGGTCGGTCCGCTCGGGGACGGTGGCCTCATCGGCGAATGTGGCCTTTACACGCGGGATCCTGAGGGAAATTTTCAATGACGCCCCGGCGGCCGAGGCCGTTCGGATTCTAACGGTGCCAAAGGACATCGACGCGCTCATGTCCGTGGGCTTTCAGATGGCCCGGTCGGCCCTGATCACCGAAAACGCCCTTGAAAACCTCGGGCGCATCGATCCGGTGCTTCATTCCAGGCTCAAGGTGGTGGGATACGGCGGCCAGAGCCTGTTGCCGGTGGTGGCGGCGCCCTCCGGCTTTGCCGGCCAGGCGGGGCGGGTTGTCTCCTTTATCCGGCAGATGGCCGGGGACCCGGATGGCACGGATGTGATCAAGATGATCGACCTGGACGGGTGGGAGCCTGTCGGGCCGTCCGAAATCGCGAAGCTGGAGGGGTGAAGATGAAGCGGAGCCACATATGCATCACTGTTCGATCGCTCCTGTCCGTTCTGTTGGCGCTGTTCTGCTGCCCCATATCCGGCGCGGCGCTGGCGGGCGATCAGGCCCATGTGCTGATGATCAACTCCAACGCCGCTGTGGAAAAATACCGGGTGGCCGCGGAACAGTTCGAGCAGTCCCTGTCCGTTCCCGCGGAGAAGATCGACCTGGGCGGCGCCGAACCCACCCGGCCCCAGATGGCGGCGCTGAATCCTCCGGATATCGCTTATTGCATCGGCGCAAAGGCGTTTCATTACGGGGTCAGCCATTTCAGCGACCGGCCGCTGATCTTCTCCTCGGCCCTCAACTGGCAGCGGCTGCCCCTGACGGACAACACCTACGGCATCTCCAACGAGCTGAACAACCGGATGCCCATCTTCCTTTTCCGCTCCATCTTTCCGGGAATCAAGAAGATCGGCATCCTCTACAGCCGCCAGTACACCCTCCAGTGGTTCGAAAACGCCCTGGAGCAGGCCGGCGAGCTGGGGGTGGAGATCATCGGGGCCGTGATCGCCGAGCGCAAGGAGACCGCGCCGGCCTTAAAGAGCCTGCTGCCCAGGGTGGACGCCGTCTGGCTGATACCGGATCCGCTGGTGATGCCGGGCAAGGAGTACCTTTACGAGATCCTGTCCCTGTGCGACGAGCAGCGGGTGCCCATCTTCTCTTATGTTGACCTGTTCGTGAAGCTCGGCGCGGTGATGAGCGTGTCCGTGGACAACCCCACCATCGGCCGTCAGGCAGCAGGCATTGCTCAGGACCTGGCATCCGGCCGGCCGGTGGCCGAGAAGGTCCAGTTTCCGGCCGGCTCCAACGTCACGCTCAACCTCAAAAAGGTGCGGGAGTACGGCCTGATTTACAACACCGACGCCCTTGGGTTGGTCAACGACATCATCAAGTAAGATGCGGACCTCTTCCGAAAGCAGGATACGGACTTCTTCCGAAAGCAAGATGCGGACCTCTTCCGAAAGCAGGATGCGCACTTCTTCCGAAAGCAAGATGCGGACCTCTTCCGAAAGCGAGATGCGGACTTCTTCCGAAAGTAAGATGCGGACTCTTTCCGAACAAAGGCGGCGGGCGGCGTCGGACGGGGCGCCGGACCGGATGCGAGATCGGTGGCGGAACCGGTCGCCTGAGCGGGGCGCCGGCGTTCGCTGGGGCGTCCGGGCCCGACTGATGACGGCCATCCTGTTGCTGACGGCGGGGCTGCTGGGAGCGCTCACCTGGTTTCAGATCGCCGGCCAGAAGGCGTTGCTGGAATCGGAGCTGGGAAAGCGCCTGGCCCTGATGGAGCGAATGCGGGTGGCCGACGGCGAAAAGATGGCGGCCCATCTGGCGCACCAGGTGGAAAAGGAGATCGCCGCCTACAATTTTTCCGCCGTGGTTGAGACCGTGCGCCAGGCGGCAGAGGGGGACGCCGCCCTGCTTTATGCAGTTCTCATCAATGCGGAAAACCAGGTGCTGATCCACACGGGCCGCCCCGACCTGGCCGGAAAGCCCCTGCCGGAAAGCGCCGCGGCCGGGAAAAGCGTCCCTGGACCGGCCGGCGCCGCGCCCGGGGAAAGCGTCGCTGACCCTGTCAGCGCCGCGGATGCGCCGGAGGGGAGGGTGGCCGCCATCGCCCCCATAGTGATATCCGTTCCGATCCACGCGGGCGCCGAGCCCTGGGGCGCGCTTCGCCTCGCCTTTTCCGACCAGGCCCTGAAGGATCGCATGGTAGATGGACGGGCCGAAATCCGGGCCTGGACCGGGCGGACGATTCGCCGGAGCCTGCTGACAACGGGCGCCTTTCTGGCGATTCTGTTCGCCATCGCCTGGCTGCTCTCCGGGCGGTTCGTCAAGCCCCTCACCCGGCTGG
>JAABTE010000363.1 GCA_011390035.1 Desulfobacteraceae bacterium
ATCCACCTTGATCAGGCCGTTGGTGGCGCAGAAGGTGGGCAAGCGCTTATAAAAGGCCTCCACCCGGTCCATGCACAGGGTGGGCTCGCCGCCGATGAGGATGGCCAGGTTCACGCCCCGGGCCATCTCCGCGTCGATGAACGCCTCCCATTTGCCGATATCCATCTGCTCCTCGCCGGCCTTGTGCTCGTCTGAGGAGAAGAAAAAACAGCCCTTGCACCGCAGATTGCAGCGGTTGGTCACATCGTATATTGAGCTGCGGATGTTTAGCCTGGAGATGCGGCGATACCGTTCGAGCCAGTGATCATCCAGCAGCGCGCTGACGGTTTTCATCAGTAAGACGACTCCTCGCGGCGCCCGCCGGTTTCAAAAAGCGGGTGGCCGGGCGGCGGCGCCATTTCCCGGCTCAGGTTGGGGCCCTTTTCATATCCCTTCACCCAGACGGCCAGATAGGTGTCCACATAATCGAGCCACGCGGCGAAGGTGACAGGATCGACGGCGTGGCGGAACAGCCGGGCCGTGACCACGGCGCTGCCCGCCGCGTAATGGCGGCAGTCCGGGCAATCGGTGTCGGGCACGCAGCAGGCCGCGTCCCGGTCCCAGGTCAGGTCCGTGCGATACTGGCGGAAGGAGCGGCCCAGGCCCACGTCGTTGGCGGGGTTCATCCGGGGGTAAGAGCAGCCGAACAGATCGTGCAGGCCCAGTTGATGGGTGTGGGCCACGATGTGATATGGAGAAGACAGCGCCGTGTCCGGAAAGTCCCTCAGCAGGGCCATCATCTCCAGCCGGGTCCGATACAGGGATTCGGCGTCGTGGCGCAGGGGGCCGTTATACCCCACGGGCGCGGAGAACATGTTGAAGGTGAGCCGGCACCCGTTGGCCGAAAGCCGCTCGGCCACCTGCCGGGCCTCGCCGATGTTGCTCCGGGTGAAGGTGTAAACGAAGACCGCCCGGGGATCGCCGCCGTAGTTTTCCATCTGCCGATCCAGCATGCCCTCGGCCCGGCGGGTCCGTGCGCTGGTGGCGTCGTTTCCCCAAACCGACACATGGATGCGGTAGCTCACATCCTCTGGGATGGGGATCATCCCATTGGTGGCGATGGCCCCCAGGGGAATCACCTCATGGCAGACCCGGCACAGCTCGGGCACCAGGGATGGCTCCGCGCCGGCCAGCACCACGAAGGTGACGCCCCTGGCCTTTTCCGCTTCCATCAGGGCCCGCCAGGCCGCGGGATCGGTGTTGTCCGCGGTCCGCTGTTTTTCGCCCTTGTAGTAGTAGCACCCCTCGCACCGGATGTTGCAGCGCCGGGTCATGTCGTAGGTGGATTCCCGCAGGAAAAAATACCGCCGGACCTTTTCCCACCGGTCCCGAACGGCCGGATCGGCCAGCAGGTCAGCGAACTTCCACGGTTTTTCAGACTTGGCCTGGAGCATGTCAGGCGGCCAGCCTGCCGCGGATGTAATCGCCGATCTTGCGGATGGTGGTCAGCTTGGGATAGTCATCCTCGTCGATGCGGATGCCGTACTCATCCTGCAAGACCAGGGCCACCGTGGCAAGATCCATGCTGTCGATGCCCACCTCGTCCACCAGATCCAGGTCCGGATCAAAGGTCTCGGCGGTCACATCCTCCAGCTTGATTTCATTTATCATCACCTCCGCCACGCGAAGGTTGATCGGGTCCTTGTCGGCGCTCATGGATGCGATTCTCCCGTTTATTGATGCGATCCTTATTGATAGGGTTCCCGAGCAGGCGATCTCCTCGTTGGCCCACACCTTGAACAGCCATTGGCCCGCGCCGGCCTCCCGCCGGACAACGGACACCCGAACCCGGTCTCCGGGGCGGATCACCTGCCGGAACCGGGCCCGACGGATGGCGGAAACCCGCCCCGCAACTCCGATCATCCGGCCGGCGGCGTCCGCCGCCATGGACAACTGGGCAATGCCGGGCAGAATGGGTGCGCCCGGAAAATGGCCGTCGAACCATGGGGAGTCGGAGGGCAGATCCACGTCAAAGGTCAAGCCATCCGCGTCTTTCGAGGCCGTGTCTTTCGAGGCCGTGTCTTCCAAGGCCGTCTCCTCCGAGGCCGGCGCCTCCCTCAGCGCGTATCCCCATTCCATTATGCGTCTCTATCCATGGCTTTCAGCGCGATTCCGCCACGGCGCGAATGGTCGCGCCGGGGGTGAAACTCCCGCGGGGTTTTCGAAAATGGTATCGGGGCCCGAACCACCTGGACCGGTCCTTCGAAACTGGCCTTTCGAAATCGGTCTTTCGAAACCAGTCCTTCGAAACCGGTCCTTCGAAACCAGTCCTTCGAAACTGGCCTTTCAAGACTGGTCCTTCGGATCGGGTCATCGGATCAGATACTCCCACAGTGGTCCTGTATAACCTTTTTCATACATGCGGGTCAAGATCCGGGCGCTGGTTTCGCCGCCGGCGCCGACGATCCAGTTGGGCCTTCCGGCGGCCCGCTCCTGGATGCGGTCCATGATGGCGGCATGATCGATGCCCACCGGCCGGTAAAAGAAAGGTTCCGTCAGATCCCCCCCCGCCGCCAGGCGCCCTTCCCGCGCCGCGATCCCGTGCAGCGGCGTGTTGGGATAAACCCGCATTCCGGCAAAGAAAAATAGAACGGTTCGATCCAGCTTGTCAACATTAAAAAGCGTTTCCGCCACCGTCTCCGGCCCCTCGCCGGGGCCGCCGAAAAGCATATAGTGGGCCACATTCAGCCCCGCCGCAACGGCCCGGTCATGGGCCGAAAACACCTCCGCCACCGAAAACGGCTTGCCATAGGACCGCAGGGTATGATCCGACAGTGCGTCGGTGCCGAACTCC
>JAABTE010000364.1 GCA_011390035.1 Desulfobacteraceae bacterium
GTTCTTGGCCGCATCGGTGGTGCGCATGGCCAGGTTGCGCACCTCCTCGGCCACCACGGCGAAGCCGGCGCCGGATTCGCCGGCCCGGGCCGCTTCGATGGCGGCGTTCAGGGACAGCAGGTTGGTCTGGAAGGCGATTTCGTCGATGGTCTTGATGATCTGGCGCATCTCGTCGCTTTCCGTTTCAACCTGGTTCATCTCCAGTGTCAGCTCCGTGACGGTCTTGAGGGACTGGGCGGAGCGGCTGAGGTTGTCGTTCATAAGCCGGTCCGTATCCTGGGTGAGGGTCTCGGTTCCAGCGCTTTGGGCGCTCATATCCTCCAGCGCGCCGGAGGTTTCGGATACCGACGCCGACTGGCGCGATGCGTCCTGGGCAAGGGACTGGCTGGATTGGGCGATCTCGTCGGCCACGCCGGAGACCTGATGGGCCCCGGAGGTGATCCCATCCGCGATGCGCTGAATGGGCCGGATGAAAGAGTAGCGCATGCTGAACAGGATGGTCACCAGCAGGGCCAGATCCATCAAAACGGTCTTGATCAGGTTTTCCATCAGCACCGCGTCCAGCTTTTCGCGAAGGAAGCGGGTGGTCAGGTAAACCGTCACCACGCCCAGCCGCTCGGCGCCCATCTTGATCTCCTGCTCCTCGGATATCAGCCGGCCGTCCTGGCTCAACTCCGCTTCGCCGGGGTTCAGCGTCACCGGATTCCATTCCGCGTCCCGTGTCATGCCGGCGAGCTGTTCCTGGTTCTTTTCCCCCCGGACAACCGCCGCGTAAACATGCTTTTGCCCCATCTCGGAGAGGATGTTTTCCACCACCAACTGATCGTCCAGGTCCCACAAGGGAATGACCAGGCTCTTGGCCAGGCGACCCGCGGACCGTCGGGCCGCCTGGCGCAACTCTTCGGTTCGCTCCCGTTGCTCGACGTAATAGCCGTGGCCGGCGAAGGCCGCCAATATGAGGGTAGCCTGGACCACCACCAGAAGGGTCATGGTGTATTGCAGGCTTCTTTTTCGCTTCCCGATTTGCATCTGACTGCTCCTGAAGGGGGAGCGGATTTCCCTCGCTCCGGTTACGATTCGCCCAATCTACCAAGCTTTCGATGGCTTGTAAAGTGAATAAACAGGCGGCGTGCCGCGGGTTCAGGCGGTGCCCTGAAGGCTGCGCAGGGCGTTGAGCTTGTCCATGGCACGGCCGTCGGCGATGGCCTGCCGGGCCATGGAGACGCCGTCGGCGTAGGAATCGGCCATGTCTGAAATGTACAGCGCCGCCGCGGCGTTCATGCAGAAGAAATCGGCTTCGGGCGTGTCGGGCCGGCCATTGAGAGCCGCAAGCGCCCGGCCGGCGTTGCCGTGGGCCGTTCGGCTGGAGGCGATCCGCTCTATGGGCGCGGTCTTGAGGCCGAAATCGGCGGGTGTCACCTCATAGGTTTGGATGGCGCCGTTTCGCAGCTCCACCACGCGGGTGGGGCCGGCCAGGGAAAACTCGTCCATTCCCTGGTCCGCCGGCATCCCGTCCACCATGCCAAAGGGGGCCAGGGCCGCTTCCATGCCGATTTCCCGAAGCACGTCGATGAGCTGATCGCACACATGGGGGGTGTAGGCGCCGATGATGATCCGGTTGGTCCGGACGCAGGGGCGGGTGAGGGGGCCGATGATGTTGAAGGCGGAGGTGAACCGCATGGATCGGATCAGCCGCGCCCATCCGGACGTAAGAAAGGACTCTCCCGGCAGGTAGCAGATGCCGTGGGTGTTCAGGCACTCCTCGGCGGCGGAAAGGGGCGCGTTCAGATCGATGCCCAGGATCTCGAAGATGTCCGAGGCGCCGGAAACCCCTGTCACCAGCCGCGCCCCCTTCTTGGCCACGGGCAGGCCGCAGGCCGCGGCGATGATGGCCGCCGGGGTGGAGCAGTTGACGGTCTTGACCGGGTCGGACCCGGTGCCCACGATGTCGCAGACGGGGCCCTGGATGGTCGTTTCGATCTTGGCCGTGTCATACCGGTCCAGCGCGTCCCAGGCCCCGGAAAGCTCCTCGGTTGTCGGCCCCCGGGCGATATGGGCCATCAGAAAGGCCCCCTGCTGAAGTTCCGGCTGTTCGTTCAGGATGATCTGACGGTATGCGTCGCAAGCCGCCTCCCGATCCAGTGTTTTTCCCCTGGCCACCTCCAGTATCAGGCGGCCGAACCGGCGCAATTCCGCTTCATGGGCCATGGCGGGTCTCCTTTAGGCAATGTAAGATATGAGATATTCGAAATGTCAGATTTTTACGATGAATTTGAAGTGTCGGCCGGTTAAAAGGGCCGGCAATGTTTCCGGCACGGATTCCAGGGGAATGCGGGCCTCGATCAGGGCCTCGGCGGCGCCGGCGCGGCGGGTCAGCGCCGTCAGCGCCCGGCCCATCTGGGCGGGCAGGCAGCCATAGGCGCCCACCAGGGTCAGTTGGCGGTAGTGGATGTCTGCAAGGACCGAGGGCGGCGGCCGGCCGCCGTCCGTCAATCCGCTGAAAAGGCAGAACCGGCCGCCGTCCGTCAGGGCGGCAACGCCCCTGATGAGGGTCTCTGTCCGGGGCGCGGCGTTGATCACCGCGTCGAATCGTTTCCCGATGTCCTGTCCGTCCCCCGCCCACTCCGCCGCCACTGCCCGGCGGAAGGGGCGGCTGCGCCGGCGCTTTTCGGCGTTGGGGTCCGCGAGAAACGGCCGCCCCCCCGCCTCCCTGACGGCCAGCGCCGCCAGCAGCCCCACCGGCCCCGCCCCTGAAATGAGAACGGTTTCCTCCGGCTCGACGCCCAGCAGTTCCACGGCATTGAAGGCGCAGCCAAGCGGCTCGGCAAGGCAG
>JAABTE010000365.1 GCA_011390035.1 Desulfobacteraceae bacterium
CGGCTCGGACACCCGTGTCGGCTCCGGCTCCGGTTCGGACACCCGCGTCGGCGCCGGCTCCGCCTCTGCGGTCGAAGCCCGCGCCGAGCGCCTGGCACGGGAGGTGGCCGACCTGAATATCACTCTTTCCGTGCTGGAGCGAAAGCGCCAGGAGGACCGGCGGGAGATCGAGGAGAACCTGATGGCCAGCCTGCGCCAGACGGTCTATCCGGAGATGGCCGCCCTGAAGCGCGGGGGCGCCCCGCCCGATGTCCGCAAATGCCTGTCCCTGCTGGAGCGGGCTCTGGATCAGATGACCACGTCCTTTTCCCGCTCCCTGGCCACAGGTCCGCGACCCCTCACCCCCACGGAGTCGCGGGTCGCCTGGCTGATCAAGGAGGGCCTTACCTCCCAGGAGATCGCCGATCACCTCAACATCTCGACCAAGACGGTCAGCTACCACCGGGGAAACCTCCGGCGCAAGCTCGGCCTTAAAAGCCGCGAAGAGAGCCTGCGCGAACGCCTCTCTTCCCTCTCCTGACGCTGCCCGCCCTCGTCCGGCACCGGGGCGCGGCTCCAGGATGACAGGTTTTCGATCATCAACTCCCCGGTCGGGGAGCCTCGCCCGGCGCCGGGGCGCGGCTCCAGGATGACGGCATTCATCCCCTCAAAATACAGGCAAAAACCCGGTATTCCTTCCCGCCCTTAAAACCATCCTTCTCCGCCGGACGCACGGGTAGAGGATTTCGCCCGCATCACTATCTTCCCCCGGAAATCAATTGGCATTCAACATGGTTTTCAAGGCGGCGGCGCGGCGATATAATCTTTCAGAAAACATTGCGGAAAGCATTCAAGGCAATGTTACCTGCTGAAAAACGCGCGGCGGCCGGCCACAGGCCGCAAAGGAGACGCCATGATGGGAAAAGATATCGAAAAGGGCGAGATCGCCCGCGCGCCCCTTGAATTGAGGGGCGCCATGACTGGCGCCCGCGTGCTGGTGGTGGATGATGACAGGCCAACGCTGACAATGCTGGAAATTACAATGAGCCGGCTGGGCCATTTGTGCGAGACCGCGGATGATCCCGAGGAAGCCCTGGCTCGTTTCGAGGGGAAGCCGGATCAATTCGATCTTGTTCTCACGGATTACGAGATGCCGAATATGAACGGCAACGAGCTGACCCGGAGGATCCGGGATATCCGCCCCGATATTGCCGTTTACGTCTGCTCCGGACTGCCCGATGAGAAAAGGGCGAGCGAGGCGGTCCGCCTCGGCGCCCGGGGCTTTCTGAGCAAGCCGATAGAGCATTGGCGACTGATCTCGATGCTTGATAGAGCATTGGCGACTGATCTCGATGCTTGACGAGGCCAAACAATCATGAGGAGACCGAATCTATGACAACCGAACTGGGCGCCGCCGGCGCCGCTGCATTGGGTTCGCTCCGCCAGAGCGATTTTCTGGATGCCATGGAACGGACCATGCCCGTGGGGCTCTTCGCAGTGGATGCGGAAGAGCGACTTTATTACGCAAACGACGCCTTCAGCCGCATGACCGGCCGGCCCGTGGAGGAAATGCTGGGCGCCAGGGCGCCCTTTGTCTTCTGGCCGACCGATTATCTGCCCCGATGGCGCCAGATCCTGACGCGCCACATGCGGGGCGGCCCCCTGGAGCAAAGCGGCGATGCGCCTTTTCTGAGAGCCGACGGGCGGGTGATTCGCGCCCGGCTGATCAGCGCCCCTTTCGCGGGGGCGGGCGCGGGGCCGACACGGCTTCTTGCCGCTGTCGGGTCGCCGGAGCCGGGCCGTATGATGCCCGAAATGCAGGAGAAGATGATATCGGCCCTGGCCGGCATCAAATTCATCCTGGAATCCCGGATCAAGCGGGCGCGGGAAGCGGAACGGGTCCGGGGAGAGATCGAGATGGCCCTTGCCATGGTCATGGATCTGCTTGTCGAATGCGGCCGCCCCGGCTCCTTCCACTGGGATAGCGCCGGCGGCTATTTCGACAATGACGAAGACTCCGCCTGTAACTGACGGAAAGGAAACGCCAATGCGGCGGCCCCGATACGCATGGGAAAGCCCGGACCAAAAGAGGGCCTGGGCGGAAATGGGGGAGGTGATAGAGCCGACCCGGCGCTATGACTGCGGCCATTACCCAAGCTGCCTTTCAGACGCGGCCCACATGAACGCCTCAGATCTGGCCTGCAGGAACTGCCGTAGATACCGGTTCGCCCCGGTGCGGGAGATGGATCAAAGCGCCCATTTTCGGCTGCTGCTGGCCATTTTCCTGCCGAGGGAGTACCGGAAGGTCATGGAAATGAAGGCGTCCGAGGGCCGCCCCCCCCTCCCCCCCTCCTGATGCCGGGCATGGGATGTCCGGCCGGCCGGCCAGCATGCGCTTGGCCTTGTCCGCCAACTCCCGATAGGAATCCCGCGTCTCCTCCATGAATTCGGCCAGCTCCTTGTCGCCGGCCCGCTCGGCGATGATGTCTCCTTCATCTTTATTGCGCTGTGTACCCCCCCCCGTCGATCACACCAGCTCGCCGCCGGTGACGACGACCACCCTGTTTTCCATTCGATTTCGCGCCATTCTCATAAGTCTTTACCCTCCTTGCTGAATCAGGTTCACAGCCCCATGCTAAGTGGGAAAACGCCTTTTCTGGAATAAGGCGAAGCCTTTAGATGAAGTGGGGAATATGTGTAGAAAGCATACCCTCTTTCTTTTGAAGGTTTCTTGGAAGCAAAGATGGACGTTTATCAACCAACGCCCAGCCGGATGGCCGGGGAATGAATCCCCCGGCAAAGCTGAAAGCCCCCTGAAGGGGGCTCGAACGCCCCGCTATAACGGCAAGG
>JAABTE010000366.1 GCA_011390035.1 Desulfobacteraceae bacterium
CCACCTCCTCGATGCCCTCGATTATGCACCGGGCCGCAGTGGGCGCCTGGGGGTGGCCGAAGACCAGGGAGCTGCCGTAGTTGTTGAAGGCGTTGACATCAATGCCGAACTGGTCGGCCATGTAGATGTCGTTGGCCGCGAAGGGGTTGTGGGTCTTGATCGCCTTCATGTCGGTGATGGACAGGTTGGCGTTGGCAAGGGCCATGCGGGCGGCAGGGACCACGGCCATGGCCATGAAGCCCTTCTTGGCCCGGGCAAAGCCGTAGGAGATCACCTGGATCTCCGTGCCTGGGTCCGCGGAAAGCTCCCTGGCCCGCTCCCGGGTGGTGACGGTCATGGCGGTGTTGCCGTCGGCCGGGTGGGTCTGGGCGCCGAAGGTGTGAACCCCCTCGGGCAGCACCGGCCGCAGCCGGGCAAGGCCGTCCGCGGTGGTGGGCATCACGCCCTCGTCCGCGTCGATGATTTTGACCTCCTTTTTGGAGACCTTCACCTCCACCGGAAACATGTACTGCTTCTGGAAGGCCCGGTCATTGGCCAGGGCGCTCAGGTACTGCTCGTAGCGCCGCAGGGCCACCGCGTCGCACTGTTCCCGGGTGACGCCCGCCTCCCGGCTCACGTTTTCCGCCGTCTGGATCATGGCGCCGCCGGCCCACGGGTCCCGGCTGAAGTGGTCCATCACCCAGTTTTCCGATGTCACCTGGCCGCCGGGGCCGTTGGGGTTGGGCCATACGGTGTGCGGGCCGTTGGAGCAGCGGTCCACCATCAGGCAGTAGGGGGTGGTGAAAAGGCCGGTCTCAACGCCCATGGCCGCCTGGTAGATGCAGGTGGTGGAGGTGGAGCAGGCCTGCATCAGGGTGACGCCGGGGATGCCCTCGGCGCCCATCATGGCCGCGGCCCAGGGGCTGCCGTAAAACACGGCCGGCTGGCCGATGGTGATGCCGAGAAACAGGTAGTCGATGCCCTTGGGGTCCCAGCCCTTTTCCGTCAGCCAGCGGCGGCTGGTGTCGGCGCCCAGGACGATGGCGTTCTCGTTGGCAAGGCTTCCCTGCCAGCGCGCAAAGGGGGTGGAATAGTAACCGCGATAGGGGATGTAGGCTTTCGTCAGCATGGGCAATTCTCCTTTTATCATTTTAAGCGTATTAAGCGTATTAAGCGTATTTTTCCCGCAGAATCCGGTGCAGAATTTTTCCCGTGGGGGTGCGGGGCATCTCGTCGGACTCGATGAAGATGAGCTTTTTGGGTCGCTTGTATCCGGCCATGTTGTCCCGAAGGCCGGCCATCAGGGTCTCTGCGGTCAGCCTGCCCCGGGCGTGCTCGCGGGGGATCACCACCGCGGCCACCGTCTCCCCCCACTTTTCGTCCGGCAGGCCGATCACCGCCACGTCGAAGACATCCGGATGACCGGCGATCACCTCTTCCACCTCGCTGGGATAGACGTGCTCGCCGCCGGTTATAATCATGTTGTCCTTTCGATCCACGATCTGAAAATAGCCGTCCTCGTCCATGCGGGCCATGTCGCCGGCGGAGAACCATCCTCCCCGGAAGGAGGCGGCGGTCTTTTCGGGCATCTTGTAATATTCGTCAAAGAGCATCGGCCCCCGGCTGTAAAGCTCGCCCACCTCGCCCTGGGCCACCTCGCGGCCCTCCGGGTCAAGCAGCTTCACGAAATCGGTGCCCACCACCTCTGTGCCGATGGAGCCGAGCTTTCGCATCTGATCCTCGGGCTTTAAGATGGTGACGATGCCGCCCTCCGTGGAGCCGTAGGCCTCATATAGCTGAACCCCGGGGAAAAAGTCCATGATGGCCAGCTTCATGCTTTTTCGCACCGGCGCCGAGGAACACAATAGCTTTTTGATCGAGCTTCTGTCAAACCCTCCGGCGGATTCGGCCGCGTTCAGGATCAGGTTGTAATGGGTGGGGATGAGGGATATGAAGGTGATCCGCTCGCGCTCGACGATCTCCAATATCTCCTCGGCCCGGAAGGACTGGGCCGGATGGATATAGACCGCGCCCCCGAGGTAGATGAAGGTGAAGCTGAAATAGATGGAGTTGATGTGGCAAAGCGGCATCACGTTCATGCAGATGTCGTTTTCGGTGAAGCCGAAGGCGTTGGCGTTGATCAGGTAATAGGCGGTGTGGGACTCGTGGGAGCGAACCACGCCCTTGGGCTTGCCCGTGGTGCCGGAGGTGTAGATGAGAATCCAGGCGTCGGCGGGAGAAACGTCGGTCATGGGCTCGGACGGCTCGCCGGCCTCGGCCAGATCGGAATAGGGGCGATAGCCGTCCGAAGGCGACCCCACCACGAAGGCGGCATCCGGACTGATTTTTTTCAGGTTGTCCCGGATCGGGGCCACGTTTTTGAGAAACTGGTCGTGGACCACAAGGGCCCGGGCGTCGGAGTTATCGACGATGTATTCGATCTCCCTTCCCACCAGGCGGAAGTTGATGGGCACCATCACAAGGCCCGTTTTGGCCGTTGCCAATAACAGCTCCACCATCTCGATGCAGTTTTCCAGCACCGCGGCCACCTTGTCACCCTTTTTAAGCCCCAGGGAGACAAGGCCGTTGGCCACCCGGTTCACCCGGTCGTTGAGGGCCGGATAGGTCAGGGAGCGGCCCGCTTCGCGCACGGCCGTTTTCTTCGGAAATTTTCTGGCATTCACCTTGAGCACCTGGCCCAGATTCAACCATTTCGCCATGTCATGTCCTCCTGTGGATTCGATTGCGCTTAACGCTCCTCGAGCTGCTCGATGAACGCTTCGACATTGGTGCGGGTCTGTTCGTCGGAGAGGAGCCGCAGGTCGTTGAGATC
>JAABTE010000367.1 GCA_011390035.1 Desulfobacteraceae bacterium
GAGGAAGTGGAGGAAGCGGATCAGGTGGCCGGCCTTTTGAGGGAGATCCTTTCCGAGGGCGCCGAACTGTCGCCGTCGGTGGCGCATTGCATCGATTCCCTTTACGCGCCCGGCACGGCACTGGAGCTGGAAGAGCGCCTGGCGCGGGAGCCGGCGGACATGGCCGACGCGGAGTCTCTGGCGGAGTTGGTCTGTTTTCCGGACGAGACGCTTCAGATTCGCCTGGAGCCGCTGCTGCGGGAGGCGGCCGGCAATGAAACAGACGATATGACCTTGAGCCGCGGCCAGGACCTGACCCAAGCCGTGACGCGCCTTCTTCTGAACACGCGGCCCCAAGCCGTCTTCCAATTCCCGGACGGCCGGGGGCGGTTTCGGCTGTCCCTTTCCGATGGCGCCATCGCCTCCTTCGTGGTCCGGCTTCGGCTGGGGCAGCATCCGCCGCCGGCCCTTGCCGCCGCCATTGATGAAAACGCGGCGCCGGAGGATCGGGACCTGCTCCGGGTGAAGCTGCGCAACGCCCGGCCGGCGCTCACGCCGAATCGGATCGCCTTTCTGAGGCGTTTTTTTGAAAACCTGACGTTTTTGATGGAGCCGGCCGCGCCGTTGCTGGATTTCACGCTGACGTTGCTGTCGGATCTGCCGGACGCCGAGGATCCGGCCCCCGCCATGGCCGAGCGGCGCGTAAAGTGGCGGCTTTTGCTGGAGCAGGCGGATCGGGCGGCGGCCCGATGGCGGGACAGCAACATGGAGATCTTGACGATGTCGGGCCTCCGGCCGCCCCATGTGGATGTCCATCGGCTGGAAAGGGACCTCCGGCACCTGGATTCCCTGACCCTGCTGATGTTCGGCCGGATATTTAAGGACGATGACCTGGCCCGGCCCGGCCCGATGAACGCGCCATAGTTCCCGCCGCTATTGACGAAACAGCGGGGCAATGGAATACTTCCGGTTGATTATCCGTCAGTTGAAGATGTTTTTTTCCTGTGTATTCGAAACCGGGAGGCCAGGCCCATGTCCCCTTTTCAACGCGGAAAGGTACTCAAGGATCAGCTCATCAGCGCGGGAAACATCCCCGCCGACGGGGTTGCGGATACGCCGCCCCCGCCGTCGGATTGGGCGTCGGATTGGGCGTCGGTGGAGACAACGCTCGATGCGAGGCGGCCGGAGCCGGGCCGCCCGCCGCTTCCAGCCCCCGGGGAAAAGCCGGATGGACGCGACACGGAAAAGCCGGATGGAGGCAACGCGGAAAAGCCGGATGGACGCGACACGGAAAAGCCGGATGGACGCGATACGGATGGCGGCCATGCCCCCCTCGGGCGGGTGGAGCGGCTTTCCGATGGCACGGTGCTCAAGGGCCATTTTGAAAACGGCCGGCTCCAGGGACGCGGTGAGGCCCATTTCGCCGATGGCCGCCGCTATGTGGGCGGCTTCAGGGACGGGCGGTTTCACGGCGAGGGTACCCTCGCCTATCCCAGCGGAACGGTTTACGCGGGCGGCTTCAAGGACAACCGCCGGCACGGCCGGGCCACCATGAGCTTTTCGAATGGATTCAAATATGTGGGCCAGTTCATCCACCATCGGGCCAGCGGCCATGGGATTCTGTTTTTCCCAAACGGCGCCCGGTACGAGGGGCAGTTCAAGGACGGCCGCTTCAACGGGCAGGGGGCCATGAGCTTTCCGGACGGCACCTTTTACGAGGGCCAGTTTCTGGATGACCGCCGCCACGGCCACGGGGAAATGACCTTTCCCAACGGGTTCCGCTACACCGGCCGGTTCGAGGGCAACCGGCCCTGCGGCCGGGGCACCCTGATCTTTCCGGACGGCGGGCGCTATGCCGGAGATATCCGGAACAACAAGTGCAACGGCTATGGCTCGATCATCTATGCGGACGGCACCCGTTACGAAGGCGATTTCAAGGATGACAAGTACCACGGCAAGGGGCGGCTGGTCTTCACGGACGGCACCATTTACGAGGGCCGGTTCCACCAGGACCGATACGCCGGCAAGGGCGCCGTGATTCACCCGGACGGGCGGCGGGAAACGGTGCGGTTTCCTGAAAGCGCCCCGGCGGACAGCCCCCGCCTGGATGCGGATTCGATCCCGTTGGACCTGAACGCCCGGAACGACCGCGATGATTCTGGCCCCGAGGGATGGGACGCGCCCCCAGGCGATGACCCATCGGGGGACTCATCCGAAAAAAGCCCGGACGCGATGGCAGGGAGAATTATCGGCGGATCGATGCCCATCATTCCGCCGCCAAGCCAAGCCCTGCGCCACGCCCTGCCCGGAGACGGCCATGACTTTCCGGACATCCCGGAAAGCCACGGCGACGACCGCTCCGGCCCCGGCTCCGGCCCGCGCCACCGGGCCACCGACGGCCACTGGGTCGGCTCCAGCGAGGAGATCCTGGTGGACAACTGGCTGTACATGTTCGGCATCCTGCACATTTATAAAAAGCGGCTGCCCGCAGACGAGTCGGTGTACGCCACCTTTTACCTGCCCGCCGGCAAGGTGCATCTCGTCTGCCACGGGGCGGACGAACGGCCCGAGGAGATGCGGCGGCATAGGGAAATCTATCAACAATACGGATTGAATCTGATTGAACTCAAAAATGAAGACATTTACCGGCTTGACGACATCCTGCCGAAAAAACTCTTGCAATTCGGCATCCGGACGTTTTAAACCCTTAAAAGGATATGGCCCGGGGCCGGCGCTGGCATATGGCCCGGGGCCGGCGCTGGCGCTATCGATATCGCTGGCGCTGGCAATCTGGGGCCTGCTGCCCGTCGGCGCATGGGCGGACCAGACC
>JAABTE010000368.1 GCA_011390035.1 Desulfobacteraceae bacterium
GGACGTGGCCCCGGCGATGCTGCCCCTGGCCTGTTTCCGGGGTGGCCAGTGGGAGACGGATCTGCGTCACCGGCTGAACCAGCATGTGGTCACGCGGCTTGAGGCCAACGCCTTCACCCTGGAAGGATGCGATCCGAGCCAGGCGGTGGCCATGGTGCGGGCGCGGCTGGCGGCGGCCATGGGGGAATCGGCCTCTGACCTGTTTCCGTTCCACCCGGACGAGCCCCGTAGCTGGTTTTCCGGAGGACTGGAGAGCCCCAGGGATGTGCTGATACAGGCCGGCGCCCGGCTGCGGGAGATCCTGTACAGCGACGCCTCCCCCCGGATGCCGCCGCCCGGCGCGGCGGAGCGCATCGCCGAATGCCTTCAGCAGCGGGTGGGGCGCGTGCTGGAAAATCCGTCTGTCCACGGGGGCGACGCGGGCCGCCTTGGCCGGGCCATACATCTGATGGCCACCCACCACCCCGAGCTGGCCGCCCGCCTTTCAGGCGATGCCGCCGCCCGGGGCGACCTGGACGGCTGCTGGCGGCTGACGCGGGAGCCGGGGGGCCGGCGGGTGGGGCTGATCATTGACACCTTGAGCCACCACCTTTCCTCAGGGGCGGCCCTTGAGCGGGGGATCGCCTTTCTCAGGGCCCATCCGCAAGACCGGGTTGTCTGCCTGCGCGAGGGGCGCGTGGCCGTGCCGCAGACCTGGCTCAAGGTGGCACAGAAGCGGGAACGATTCCGGGAGGCCGGCGGCATCGAGGTGGCCCTGTCCGGCGAGGCCGTGGCCGAGCTGTATGCCATCACCCTCACCCTGCACGCCCTGAAGGCCGGCGAGATCGTCCATGTGTCGGACGGTGAGCCGGGCGCGGGGCCGGGGGAGGCGTCGGGAAAGGCAATGGGGGAGGCGGATCTGGCCGACTTCATCCGAAAGCGGGCCCGGGAGGGCGGCTGGTGGCGGATGGGCGCCCTGTGGGCCGCCCTTTTTGGGGAAAAGCAGTTTTCCGGCGTTCTGACCGTTCCGCCCCGGGCGGAGCTGATCCGTCGGGACTCGGCGGCCGGGGCCGCCGGCGAATTATCGCGGAAAAACCAAATCGAATCAACCGAATCAATCGAATCAACCGAATCAATCGAATCAATCGAATCAACCGAATCAACCGAATCAATCGAATCAATGGATGCCTGAGGGCCGGCGACGAAACCCCGCGTTGCGGCGGCGCCGACCAAACCGGAGAAAAGGAGGCGGAAAATGGCAAGAAGAGCGCTTCTGGTGGGAATCAATGAATACCAGTCGGTCACACCCCTGCGGGGCTGCCGAAACGACGTGCGCAACATCTGGGAGCTGCTGCGCTATCAGCTCGGCTTTCGAAACGAGGACATCCGGGTGCTGCTGGACGACCGGGCCACCCGCCGGGCCATCCTGGACCGGCTTACCTGGATGGTCGATTCCGCCGGAAACGGCGACGTGCTGGTCTTCCACTTTTCCGGCCACGGCACCCGCATCCGGGACAGGGACGGCGACGAGCTGCGGGACCAGATGGACGAGCTGATCTGCCCCTGGGACATGAACTGGGACGGCACCTACATCGTGGATGACGACCTGGAATCGATCTTCGGCCGCCTGCCGGACGGCGCCAACCTGGAGGTGTTTCTGGACTGCTGCCACTCCGGCTGGGACACGCCCCTGGGCGACTTTGCCACCCGTTTCGCCGGACAGACTCCCGTGGCCCCGGCCGGGGACGCCTCGCCGGCGCTCATCCCGCGATTCCTGGAGCCGCCGGAGGACATCCAGTACCGCTGGATGGGCGAGGAGGACCGGCTGGGCTCGCCGCGCGGCTTTACCAGCGAGAATCGCAGCACGGCCCGCCACATCATCTGGGCCGCCTCCCGTCCCGATCAACTGGCCGCGGACGCCATGATCGACGGCCGTTATCAGGGGGTCTTCACCTACCATTATTGCCTGAACATGCGCCAGACGGGGGGCAACATCTTGCGCAGCGAGCTGCTCGAGCGCATCCGCGCCATGCTCCGGAGCAAGAACTATTCCCAGATCCCGGAGATCGCCGTGGGGGACCCGGCCGCCCTGACCCGCCGGTCGCTCCAGTTTCCGGCCCTGGCGGAAAACGACCGTCTGCTGTTTCTCACCTCACCCAACATGCGGGGTGCGGACGTTGCCCGGGCCCAGGAGGCCCTGGCCGCCAAGGGCTATGACATCAATGCCGATGGCGTGTTCGGCCCCTATACCCGAGTGGTGGTGATGAAGTTCCAGGATCGCAACGGGATGATCGTGGATGGCGTGGTGGGGCCGGCGGTGCGGCGGGCCCTGTTCGGCTGAGGCGGCGCGCCGGCAGATTCACATCAGGCGATCAAATCAACCGATCAAATAAAGCAAGCGGGGAAGGCATGAACACCCAAATGATTCTAATGCCCCTCCTGGGCATCCTGGTGGGCATCGGCGCCAGCTTTTCCGGCCTCGGGGGCGGATTTCTGATGGTGCCGCTGTTGCTTTTCATGGGATACACCGCCCAGAAGGCGGTGGGCACCTCATTTCTGGCCATCCTGGTGATCTCCATCTCGGCGCTGGTGGCCCACAACAAGTTCGCCAATGTCGATTACCGGGCGGGCATCCTTTTGGGCATCGGCGGCATCATCGGCGCCCAGGTGGGGGCGAGGCTGGTGGAGCATGTTTCCATGGACAGCTTCAAGAAGATCTTCGCCGCCATCCTGGTGGGCCTTGCCGTCTATCTGATCGTCAAAAAATAACCCCTCCGCAAAACCCGATCCGACGGGGCGGCCCGCGCCG
>JAABTE010000369.1 GCA_011390035.1 Desulfobacteraceae bacterium
CAGGCGTTTCGGATCATGGCGATGCGCTTTTTGCCGATGCCCGGCACCTGGGCCATGTCCTGGATGCGGCCGTCGATCACATCCAGCGTCTGCTCGCCGAAAACATCCACGATCCGCCCGGCGATCCTCGGCCCGATGCCCTTGACCAGCCCGGAGCCCAGGTACTTGCGGATGCCCTCCACCGTGGCCGGAATCTCGGAGCGGAAGGAGCGGACCCGGAACTGTTCTCCGAAACGGGGATGGCGCGTCCACCAGCCCCGCATGGCAAGGGTTTCGCCGGGCGTGGGCGCCATGAGCGGGCCCACCACCGTCACCAGGTCCCGACGGCCGTCCGGCTTCACCTGGGCCACGGTCCAGCCGTTATCCGGGTTGGCGTAGCTGACACGCTCCACCCGGCCCCGCAGCTCGCTTTCGGTGGTCTTTTCCATATCCACCCGAGCTTACTGCATAAACGGCCGGCTTTTCAAGGACAAAACGAGAATATCCATCGGGCCGGGACCCCGTCAAAGCCGGATCACCCCGCCGGATGGCCGAAGGATAAATCCCCCGGCAAGGCCCAAAGCCCCCTGAAGGGGGATCTAACATCCCGATAATTCTGGAAGGCGCCGGAGATCAACGGCGCAATTCCTTATTGACACGCCCGGTTCACTGGGATACGATTTTTGGGATACGATTTTTCAGCCGGGCATGAGAGCCGCGCTTTTTGGCGCCTTAAAAAATCCGATCCGAAAAGGTAAAGCGTGCATTTAAAAGCCAGTGATCTGCTGCCCTTTCTGCCCTGGATGCGCGGGTATGGCCCTCGCTATCTGAAGGCGGATCTTGCCGCCGGATTCACCGTGGCGGTGGTGGCCGTGCCCCAGTCAATGGCCTACGCGCTGATTGCCGGCCTGCCGGTGGAATACGGGCTGTTCGGCAGCATCGCCCCGGCCATCGTGGCCAGCCTCTGGGGCAGCTCGGCGCACTTGAGTACCGGCCCCACCACGGCCATATCGCTTGTGGTCTTCAGCGTTCTGTCGGCCATCGCCACCCCGGAAACCCCGCTGTACCTGGAGCTGGCTTTCGCCCTGGCCCTCATGGTGGGGGCGCTTCAGATGATCATGGGGGTGGCCCGGCTGGGGGCGCTGCTCAACTTCGTCTCCCATTCCGTGGTGCTGGGCTTCACGGCCGGGGCGGCGGTGCTCATCGGCTTTTCCCAGTTGCCCGATCTTCTGGGCGTCAAGATCGAAAAGAGCGGCGTTTTCATCGATTCGATGCTCCAGGTGGCCGCCGGCCTGCACCGCCTGCATCCGCCCACCTTCCTGCTGGGGGCGCTGACCATCGCATTGATCCTGCTCTTCAAAAAGATCCGCCCCGCCCTGCCCGGCACGCTGCTGGCAATGGTCATTGCGGGGGGCATCGTGGCAGCGGGCGGGCTGGATGCCCAAGGCGTTGCGGTGGTGGGGGCGTTTCCGGCCACCCTGCCGCCCTTTCACCTTCCCGCCCCGCCCCCCGGCGCCCTTCTGGGGTCTCTGGCCACCGGCGCTCTGGCCATCGCCCTGCTGGGCCTGGTGGAGGCTGTCTCCATCGCCAAATCCATCGCCAATCAGACCCACCAGCGGCTCGACATCAACCAGGAGTTCATCGGCCAGGGGCTTTCCAACATCTCGGCCGGGCTCTTTTCCAGCTACGCGGTGTCCGGCTCCTTTGCCCGATCAGCGGTCAATTTCCGCTCCGGGGCCAAAACGCCCATGAGCGGGGTCATCTCCGGAATTACCGTTGCGGCCACCGTGCTGGCGGCGGCCCCGCTTGCCGCCAAGCTGCCCATGACGGCCCTGGCCGGGGTGCTGATGGTGGTGGCGATGAACATGATCCATTTTAAAGACATCAAGCGGGCCATGGCGGCCACCCGGGCCGACGCGGCCGTGCTGATCATCACCTTTCTGTCCACCCTGCTGCTCAACATCGAATTCGCCATTTATGTGGGCGTGCTGCTGTCCATCGGGCTGCACCTGGCCAAGACCTCCCATCCGCGCATCCAGTCCGTGCTGCCGGACGCGGACTTCGACAAGATGGTTCCCGTCACCGGGCTGGACAGGTGGTGCTGCCAGATGGACATCATTCACATCGAGGGCTCCATCTTCTTCGGCTCGGCCGCCTTCGTTCAGGAGGAACTCCAGCGCCACCTGCGGCGCCACCCGCCGGTTCAGAACCTGCTTTTGCGGATGCACCGGGTCAACGTGCTGGACGCCTCGGGCGTGTACACGCTGGAGCTGATGCTGGACCTGGTCCGGGAAAGGGCCGGCGGGCTGTATTTCGCGGGTCTCAACAGCCGGGTCTTCGAGGTGTTCCAGAACTCGGGCATGCTCGTGGACGTGGGCGCGATCCACATCCGCGCCACCACCGGATCGGCCATCCGGCAGGCCATGCGGGAGTCCTTCTGCCCGGCCATCTGCGCGGCCTGCGATCAGTCCGTCTTCAAGGAATGCCCCAGCCTGAAAAAGGGCGACTGGGAGATCTTCGGCCATGGCGTTCGCCCGCGACTGTGCCGGCTGCCGAACGCCTATGAATAGGCGGGGTTGTCATCCCGGCGGAAAGATGTTTTCGATTCAACGGGCATTTCCGCCGATCCGATCCAAGCGGAACGATCCGGGCTTTAGCTGCTTTAAGCCGAAACGAGAAAGCGAAATAACATGATTCAGATACTTGCCTATACCGATGGAACCGAGGCGGCCGAGGCCGCTCTCCGCTTCGCCGCCCGGCTGGCCATGCGGCTGGAGGGGACACTGGCCGTGG
>JAABTE010000038.1 GCA_011390035.1 Desulfobacteraceae bacterium
AATCGGCGGACCAACGGCCCCGGCCCCTTCCCGCTCCCTGCGCAGCACCTCCTCGTGGGGCAGCCGGGCCAGGGATTCGTTCTGGAGCATCCGGATGAAGGCCAGAACCTCGTCCGGCGCGGGCCGCAGGGGCGTGGTTTGGTACAGATTGGCGATGGCCCGGTCCAGGTCCGGCTCCCGGGAAAGGCGATAGACCAGCTCCCCCTCGGCGTATCCCAGGCGAAAATTGTTGCCCCGAACCGGATCTTCCAGCACCCAGGACTGGTGGCCGTCCGGGTCCATGGGGCCGGGATGAAGTATCAGATCCGGCCGCAGGCCCCGCCAGGGGACCTCCAGCCTCTGGCCGAAGGAGGGACGGCCGGCGGAAGTCGCGGAGGCGGTTTCGGCGGATCCGGTGGCACCGGCGGGCGTATCGGTCATGGCGTCATTCTTCAAAACGAAACTGCCCGAACCGTCCCATCGGGTTTTCCGATCTGGCTGGACGGTTCAGACAGTTTTAGATCTCCTGTTTGTGGGCCGCCGGCGGCGCGGAGCCGGCGGCGGCATTCCATTTCACAAAGATGGGCTCGGCGGCGTCAGCACTCGCCGGGGTCACCGCCGTCGGGGCGCCACCGCCCCGGCCGATCCAGCCCCTCCGGGCCCTCGCCCATAAAGGCCGCCTTCAGCTCTCCGGGACCGGCGTCATTGAAGCCGGGGGCGCCCTGCATGGAAAGCTGGGTGAAGACATCGTGTTCCTCGTCCCGGTTGTATCGCGCCCATTCCACCTCCTCGGCCATGTTAAAGGCCTCGGCGAAGGCGCCGGGCTCCACGGAGAATCCGGGATCTCCATCCTGGCGCATGAAGAGCCGGTGGAACAGATCGAACTCGGTGAAGCAGAAAGGCTCGATGGAGCTGACAAAGGGATCGGTCATGCCCAGTCCCTCAAGATAGCCCCAGGTGACGTTGCACAGCCGCGCCTCGGAGTCGATGGCCGGCGCCAGGCGGCATCCGATGCGCAGGGCCTCTTCCAGGGTGCAGCACTCGTACAGCTCCTCCTGCCCGCAGGGGGCGCCGAGGGTTCGGAATCCCATGTCCATGAGGCGGCCCGTGTCCTGCACGTCCCCCGGCAGCCGGAGGGCGCCAAGGGGCACGCCCTGCTGGCCAAGGCCCTCGGGCGGAGTGAGGGGCAGCAGGCGCAGGCCATCGATGGCCGGCGGCTCATAGGGCGGCCGATAAGGGTGGCTTTCAAAGACGTTCAGCGTGCAGATGCTCGTGTCGCTCTTGGGGCCGCCCGGATCGACGCCGGGGGCCAGATTCCGGGCCTGGGTGAAGCCGTCGCCGCCGGAATTGGCGTCCGTGATGGTAACGGAGATGGTCCGCGCCCCTTCCGTGGGCGTGCCCGCCGTGTTCTCGTAGGCGATGGCCTTAAGGGCCGCCTCGTAGGTGTCCTTGCCGGCCAGACCATCCAGGGTCAGGGTGCCGTCCGCAGCGTTCCAGGTGGCGGTGATGCCGAAAAAGCCGCTGTCATTAAAATGGAGTACATCCTCGCCATTTACGTAGTTGCCGGTGATCTGAACCACCGCCCGCCGCATGTTCAGGTCATCCACGTCCTGGATATTGGCGTTCGGGAAGACCGGCAGCAGCCGCTCATTGCCGGTGTAATCGATGACGCAGTTTTCCGGCGTGAGTACCGGCGCGTCGTTGACGGCGTCCACCGCCACCCCCATGCTCGCCGTGTCCGTCTGCCCGTTCACATCCACCACGGTGAAGGTGATGGTTCGCACCGCCTCGATGGGATCATCGCCGTCGCCCGTCACCCCGCCGGCGTGGTCAAAGCGGATGGCGCGCAGCGCCTGCTGATACTCCGCGGCGGTGGCGTTTCCGACAAGGCGCAACACGCCGGTATCCGCGGACCAGGCGCCGGTGATGACATGACCGGAGTCGAAGGTCATCGAATTAAAAAGCAGCATGTCCTGGCCGTCGGCGTCGCTCTGGTAGTTATCGGTGATCCTGACTTCCACATGGTCAATATCGCTGCCGCCGGCTTCCAGAACCACATCGCCGATGCCCACGGGGGCCTGGTTCTCCACATAGTCGATGTTCTCCGGCGCGGTGATGCCGGGGCCCGGGGCCAGAATCCGCAACTGGTAGGCGTAGGTGGCCGAAAGGGGCACGGCCGGATTGATCTGTCGGGCGTCCAGCAGGCGGGGATCATGGATGCCCGCGTCCGTCACCGTGATGGCGATGTCATACACGGCGATCACCGATGCCTCGCCGTCCGCCGGCGCGTGGGCCAGGCCGCTTGCCAGGTCCGCCAGAACCGCCTCCATGTCCACCACGCCGTAGATCCGGCCGTTGTCGTCGGTGATTTCGGTGATCCAGGTGGGCAGCCCCTCGAAGGAGAAGGTCAGCTCTTCCTGGGGGTTTACAATTCCCAGATCATCGCCGCCGGTGGGCTTCTGGTCCGGATCGAACCCGGTGGGGATGAACTCGTAGTTGGCACCGATGCGCACCCGCTTCTGGGCCTCGCTGATGATGTCCGGCGCGTCGTTCACATTGTAAACAATCAGATCGAAGGCCGGCAGTGAGGTGGACAGGCCGCCGGTATCCGTGACCGTGATCACGATGTTGCGATAGATGCCCACGTCATCGTTTGCCGGAACGCCGGTCATTTCCCCCGTCTGCTCATTGAAGATGACCCAGGAGGGCTTGTTCGATACGCTGAACCGCAGGTCCCCCACCGCGTCCTCGTTGTCCGACACGCCCGTGGGGGTGAAGGAATAGGTCTGGCCCTGGTAAACATGGGTGTCCGGATCGCCCTCGATGGTGGGCGGCGTGTTCAGGGGCACAACCCGGATGGTGAAGATCATCTGGTCGGTCAGCCCTCCTTCGTCCGTCACCGTGATGGTGATGGGGCCGGTGGTGCCGATGTCCGCGTTGGTGGGGGTTCCGGACAGCTCGCCGGTCTGCGCATTGAACTGCGCCCACGCCGGCTTCCCTTCGATGCTGTAGTGGAGCCGCTCGGTGGGATCCACCCGCAGGTCCACGTCCGTCACCGTGGGAATGAAGCTGTAACCTTCCTGTGCCTGCACCGTCTGGGTGGAGGTGCCCGTGATGCTGGGGGCGTCGTTGACGTTGATCACCTCAATGGAAAAGGATGAGAGCGAGGCGCTCAGGCCCGTTTCGTCCGTGACGGTGATGAGGATGTTCTGATAGTGGCCCACATGGTCATTGGTGGGAACGCCCCGCAGCTCGCCGGTGGCCGGATCGAAGGTGGCCCAGGAGGGCTGGTTGGAGATGCTGAACTCCACCGCGTCCCCATCCGGGTCCGAGGACTGGGGCCGGAAGACATATTCCTGGTCCTCCAGCACGGAGCGGTCCGGATCACCGCTGATGGTGGGGCTCTCGTTGACCTCCATCACCTGCACGTTGAAGGTGATGGCGTCCGATTCGCCGCCGCTGTCCGTCACCGTGATGGTGACGCCCTCGTAGATTCCCACGTCCGCGTCTTCCGGGGTTCCGCTCAACCGGCCGGTGGCCGCGTCGAAGGTGGCCCAGTTGGGCTTGTTGTCGATGGTGAAGGTCAGGGTCTCATTGTGGTCAGGGTCCACCACAGTCGGCACGAAATTGTAGGCAATGCCCTCCTGAATCCGATCCGCGGGCCGGCCGCTGATCTCGGGCGGGTCGTTTACATTGTTAACCGTGATGGAAAACGGCGCCAGCGCGGCCGTCAGGCCGCCGCTGTCCGTGACGGTGACGCGGATATTCTCATAAGCGCCCACATCCTCGTTGTCCGGCGTGCCCCACAGCCGCCCGGTGGCAGGGTCGAAATTCGCCCACATGGGCTGGTTGGAAATGCTGAACCGCAGGTCCGCAGGCCCGTCCTCCATGTCCGAGGCAACGGGGGTGAAGCTGTATTCCGAATCCTCGTCCACCTCCGTCGGGGGCTGGCCGCTGATCTCCGGCTGGTTGTTCAGCTCCGTGACGGTGATGCTGAAGGGCCCAAGGGTTGCCTGGACGCCATCGTTGTCCCTCACGGTGATGGTGATGTTGTTGTGAACGGTTCCGGCCATCCCCAGCGGAGCGGTGCCGTAAAGACGGCCGGTGGCGGTATCGAAAATGGCCCACTCGGGCTTGCCGTCGATGCTGAAAGTCAACTTCTCCTGGGGATCGACGCCCTCGCGCAGGTCCACGTCCGCGGCGACCGGGGTGAAGGAAAAGTCGGTGCCTTCCTGGACATTGTTGGGCGGCGCGCCGCTGATGGTGGGCGCGTCATTGACGTTTACCACCGTAATGGTAAAGGGCGCCAGTTTAGAGATGTTGCCCTGGCTGTCATACACGCCGATCTCGATGCCGGTGTAATCGCCCACATGCGCATTGCCGGGGGTTCCGGTGAGGGTGCCGGTGGTCGGATCGAAGCTGGCCCATTCCGGCTGCTTGGAGATGGTGAAGCCCGCGATGTCTGTGACTCCGTCCGGATCGGTGGCGGTGGGAGTGAAGGTATATAGCCCGTCCTGGACGACGCTGGCGGGCGGATTGCCGCTGATCACCGGCTCGGCCAGCGAGCCCGGATAATCGGCCAGCCTGTCCATGTCGAAGGGGCCATCCGAATCGGCGCCCGCGCCGTCCGAAGCGGCCTCCAGATCCCAGTCGCCGTCGGCGCCGGTGGCGTCATCGGAGGCGAAGACATCCGCGCCCGTGGCGTCGGCCAGACCGTTCAGCAGGGCGTTGTCTCCGCCGGAGACATTGCAGCCATAGATGTGAATTCCGGCGTTATCGGACAGAACGCCCTCCAGCTTTGCCCACGCCTCGGAATGGGCGGCCAGGGAGTCCGCGTCAATGGTGTCGTTGCCCAGCCGGAAGCCGCCGTTTTCCCCATGGGACAGGATGGAGACCGACCCGATGGGCCGGCCCGTCTCCCTGGCCAGGGCCGCCACCCGCTCCATCACCGCCTCCGGGGATTCGGCGTCCGCGTCATAGATGATCACCGCTGCGTCCGGGCCGGCCGCTGCGGCCAGTTGCTCCGGATCCGACAGGTCGTCGGCGATGAGTACCACGTCCATGGGCGAGGCGTCTGAAACCGGGTCGGCCATCAGCGCCACGGCCTGGGCGGCCGCGTCGCCATGATCCCAGCCATGCCCCCGGGCCTCGGCGACATGTTCCGGCGCCGCGTCATGGGCGGCCTCGGCCGGCGCGGCGTCATGCTCGTGGGCATGATCGGCGGCCTCGGCCATACCGGCACCGTCCAGGACGATCCTGCTTTCCAGTTTCATCAGACGCAACATGACGACACCTCCCTTTCACTTAAAATTGTCCGTCCGTCGGACGGAGTCAGGATCCCGACCCGAAACCGGGAGGGGATCCATCTTCTTTTCTTATGGCTTCTTTTTTTATGGCTTCTTCTTCTTTGCCACGCCTTCACACAGCCTCCGGTTTCGCCAGGGCTTACCAGTGCTTGCTGTTCGGCGGAATGATCCAGTATTCCATGCCCTTGCGCTTCAGATCCATGCCCAGATCCTTGGCCTGGGGCTCGGTGAGGCCCATCACCCGGACCCGGTTGTACAGCTTGCCGCCCAACTGGGTGGTGGTGATACGGGCGTCCCGGTTGTCCATGAGGCGCAGAGCCAGGTTCTGGACCTGGTCGATGCGCTTGCCCGGCCCGCCCGCCTGGGTGAAGGAGCCCATCTGCACCTTCCACAAAAAGCTGTCCGAAGCCGCGCTGGACCATCCACCGCCGGGGGAGGCCGCGCCCGCTGAACGGCTGTCGGTGGTGGTGACGCCGCGCTCCCATTCCTCCGGGGCGAAATCGCCGCCCGCCGCGCCTGTGTCGGACCAGGACCCCGCCCCGGCGCCGCCCGTGTCCGCGCCACCCGCGTCCGCGCCGGCCGAGCCGGACCAGGGAGAGCTGCCCGCGCCGGACCAGGGAGCGGCGCTTCCAGCTCCGGCCGTCCCCATGTCGCCGCCGCCAAGATCCGTGGCGTTGAAGCCGCCGGTGGCGCCCGCGCCAATAGCCGCCACCGTGCCCGGGTTGTAGCCGATGCCGTCGCCGCCGCCCATCAGGGCCGCGCCGCCACACTCCTGGGGCGCCATGCCGATGCTCACGCACAGCCGCTTGTGGGCCACCAGCATGTCAACCACCGCCTCGTCCCGCCGGAGCTTTGAGGCCATCTCCTCAAGGTACCGCTGGGTGACGGCCAGCTCGGAAAGCTGCCCGGCGCCGCTCTTTTCACGGGCCATGTTGAGCAGGTTGGCGGCCAGCCCGTAAGTCTCTTCCAGCAGGCGGAAGCGGTCCACCTTGATGGCGTAGTCGAGCAGGGCGATATGCACCTGGGTGATCACGCCCACGGTCATCATCAGCCGCTGCAGCTCGGCCATGGAGATGGATTTTTCCTTGCCCCGAAGGATGGCCAGGTTGGCCGGGATGTCCAGCAGGTTCCAGCCCACGCCGGCGCCCACGCTGTTCCAGGTGTTGGCGTACAGCAGGCGGTTGTCGTCATAGTGGGAGGCGGCAAAGAAGTTGACCCCCGGAAAGAGGTTGAGAAAGGCGCCCCTGGCCTCTTCCTTCTGTATCAGCACCTGGATGTCGGTCTGATACAGCTCCGGCCGATGCAGCAGGGCGTATTCCTCCAGGGAATCGATGTTCAGCTCCTTGGTGAGGGGCAGGCCGGCCACGATTGGCTTTATGGGGGGCCGGGCCAGCGTGTACTGCACGTTCTGGTTGAAGCCCATAAGGCGGGACAGCTCCAGCCGCGAGGATGACAGGTTGGCCTGAAGCTGGCGGATGGTCAGCTCCAGCTCCTTGAGGCGAAGCTCCGCCTCCGCGGCGTCCATCCGATCCAGATCCCGGGTGGACACGGCCGAATCGATCCGACCCTTGACCTCCTTGAGGCGGGTTTCAACGGCGTGGACGTAATCAAGGGCGTCCTCGAGGGCGGCGGCCTGCCAGTAGGCCTCCGTCAGCTCCAGGGCGAGCTGCTGGGCCTCCCGGGCGCGCTTTCGCTCCAGCACCTGCTCGCGCATCTCCGAGGCGTTGGAGCGGACATAGGCCAGCACGGTGTCCAGAACATTCCATGTGAGGGTGAGATTGCCCTCCAGGCTGTCCTTGAGTTCCGAGACGGTGTAATCCTTCTGGTCCTCGTCCCGCTGCCAGTTGTAAACGTCGCTCTTTCGAAGCTTGTCCCGGTAGGTGAACTGGGCGTCCGCCTTGAGGCCCGGCAACATCTGGAGCTTGTTGGCCAGAGTCTCCTTGCTGGCGATCTCCTGGTTGAGCTTGGCGATGCGCACTTCCAGGTTATTGCGCATGCCGATGTTGATGACATCCTCGAGGGTCAGGGGCTGCTCGAAATTTATGTCCATCGGCGGCTGGAGCAGGCTCAGATCGGTTCTGGCCTGCTGTTCCCGATGGTCGGCCAGTTCCGCGTCGTTCATGACCTTTCCGCAACCGCCCAGCAGCATCGACATACAACCGAATAGCAGAAAACCCCCAAATGCCGCCCGCCATACACCCCTGCCGGAATCGAATTTTTTTAACATAGGAACACTCCGTTGTTTACGCTGGCGTTGTTGTTGTCTTACGTTGGAACCTTCCGAACATCCGGCCGGTTTTGCCGCCGACCCCCTTGCCGCCCCTAGCGTTGGCAATTATAATAATAGAATATTTATTCAAAAACCCGTGCCATTGTCAAGCAAATTCAAGCATACGGCGGCCGCGGGCCTCATTTTCCCGTCTATGTGCCTCCTTCCATCCAACCCGACGGCAGCGGCTCACTCCCGTTTCTCAGAAACCCCGCCCCCCCGCAATGGGTAAAGCGTCGTATTTTCGGGTAGGATTTCTCTACTTCAGTACATCCCCCAGGATCCTTCCATATAATAGCGATAGAGTCCCGGCTCCATGCGGGTGTTGACGGACACCGCGTCCATCAGCTCCGGCTCCAGCACCCCCTTGCCGAAATGGAGCATGGAGACCATGGCGTCATGGTTGAGAAACCGCGTCTGAAGATCCGAAAAATCGGCTGCCATCAGCCGTCCCCGGATGGCCTCGGCCGTGGTGTCCGAAGCGTCCATGCCCAGTGCCCAGCCCCATTGGCCCATGGTGGGGATCGAGTTGTGATACGGCGCCACCGCCATGCCGGCCGCGGCCGTGGTTTTCAGGATGCAGCGAAACGCCTTGGCCGAAAAATAGGGGCTGGTGGCCTGGGTGACAAAGACGCCGCCCCGGATCAAATGCCGCCGGATCATCTCGTAAAATTGTACTGAATAAACATGCATCAGATCGATGGTGTCCGGGTCCGGCAGATCCGCTATGATGACGCCGTAGAGCTGGTCGTCCTTTTCAAGGAAGGCGAAGGCGTCCATGTTCACGACCCGCGTCCGGGGGTCTTTCAAGGAACCCTCGTTGATGGCCAGCAGCGCCGGATGGGTGGATGCCAGGTTTGTCATGGCCGGATCCAGGTCCACCAGGGTCAGTCGCTTGACGGACGGATGGCGGAAGACCTCCCGGGCCGCCAGGCCGTCGCCGCCGCCCAGGATCAGTGTCTCGGACGGATCGGCGGAAAGCCGCATGGCCGGATGGACCAGCGGCTCGTGGTAACGCTGCTCGTCATAGGTGGAAAACTGCTCCTGGCCGTTGATGTACAGCCAGTAATATTCCTTCCACCGGGTCATCACGATCTTCTGGTAGGGGGTCTGCTCGGCGTAAACAATGGTATCCACATACTGGCGCTGCTCGCCGTAGGTGATCACCGGCCGGGCCAGCACCCCCAGGGTCACCAGGATGGCCAGGGTGGCGCCGAAGGCCGACACCAGGAGCCACTTTCGCTCCAGCAGGTGAAAAAACCGCCAGAGGATCACCGATGCCACCAGGAAATTGACCGCCCCCAGGGCGATGGGCGTGTAGGTGAGCCCCAGATGCGGCAGAGCGAAAAAAGCAAAGATCAGCCCGCCGGCCAGAGCGCCGTAATAGTCCTTTTCCATCACGTTGGAGATGTTGACCCGCAGCGCCTCGTAACGCTCGTTCATGCGGGTTACCAGGGGGATCTCAAGGCCGATCAGTACGCCGATGGCAAAGGCCTGGGAGTAAATGAGCAGGCCGTCGTGATCGATAAGGGCGGAAAGGGTGTAGGCCAGCAGGGCCGACATGGCGCACAGGATCGACAGGCAAAACTCAATGGCCACAAAGGCGTCCAGGAGCCGATGATGAAAGTGGCGGCTGAGCCGGGAGCCGACGCCCATGGCAAAGAGCATGAGGGACATCACCACGGTCCATTGGATGATGGCGTTGCCCAGGATGTAGGTGGCCAGCGTCGAAAGGACGAATTCGGCCACGATGCCCGCGCAACCCGTGGCGAACAGGGCGATTTTCAGGATGAGCCCGAACCTTAGGGGATCAGACACACCAGTAGACGACAAAGGCGGCCGCGATATAGGAAAATGCCTCAATGTAGGCGGCGCCCACGTTGGGCGTCTCCTGGTTGACGATCTCGTCTGTGAGCTTGACCTTGGGAATCAGGATCAGGTCCGTGAGGAACCGGATAAAGGGCAGCAGCACGATGCCCACCACGGAGATCAGCGCGTATGCGCCCAGGCTGTCGGACCAGGAGACGAAGTCCCGCTGCGCGGCCAGGCCCACCACGATGCCCACGCCGATGATGGCGCCGGCGAAGCCCACGCCCGCGGCGACATTGTCTTTTTCGATCTCCTTGTGCAGGTTGTAGGGCAGGATGATGGCGTAAACCCGCCCGGCGGCCATCAAAATCACCTGGCCCACCGCCCAGAAGGCCAGGGCACTGAGCATCCCGCCTCCCTCGCCGGAGATGGCGCCGAAGATGATCAGGCCCGAGGCCAGGCTCATGCCCAGGGAGACCACGCCTGTGCCGCAGTTACGGTCCCGCACCAGCTCGTCGCTTATCTTGAACGAGGGCAGGATGGTCTTGTCGCACAGGTACCAGGAGATGTTGAGCAGTATGATCCCGGTCAGCCCGTAGATCCCCAGGTCAATCAGGTCCATGACGATGCCGTGGCTGGGGCCCGCAAGGCCGCCGCCGATGGCGAACACCAGGCCAAGGTAGTACCCGGTGAGGGCCAGGGCCACCGCTGGATTGTCCTTTTCCACCAGCTCCACCGTCAGGTTGTATTCCCGGTGCAGCAGGCTATGGACGAACTTGCCCACGATGAAAAGGATGTAAAAGGCAACAATGTAGATGACCGCCGAAATCAGTCTGTCCAGGATGCTCATTTCCTATTTCCCCCTGCCACCGGCCCGGCTCCGGAAATCCGTCCGTCCCCGGCCCACGCTTCTTTTGACCTTATCCGTAAACGATGCCTTGCTCACGCTCGCCTTTGCCGTGCGACGCTCGAAAAATGTCGGCTTGGATTTTTTGGTGTACGCCCCCTGGGTGCCGAACTGTTTCCCGCTGCCGAAATAGGGCACGCCCCTGGACCGATAACTGGAATAATTGCGGTAATCGCCCCGATAGATGGGCGGAAAGTCGTTGTCCAGCTCGATCTCGTCGAACAGGGGGGTGTTGCGGTTGAAGGCCCAGTATTCCCGGCCCAAGGTATCGGAGCGCCAGGCGCCGTAGCGCTGGTCCCCCACGAACATGTAGCCGGGCGGAGCGGCCGCCTGAACGGGCTCGCCATCCTTCCTGCCCGCCACCACCATGCCCAGCAGGGGCTGATAGGTGCGATAGAACTTTTCCGGCACCGCCATCCAGCCGGTGGCCCAGGTCTTGCCGGGGGTTCCGACCTGATACTGGTGGAAATAGTCCTTGAAAAAATTGCCATCTTCCTTCATGTTCTCGAGGGTGATAGTATAAGTGGCGGCCTTGCCCAGTTGGGCACGCAGGGCGTCGAGGGGCAGGGTTTTATCCCCGCAGCCGGACAGCAGCAGGGCGGTCAGCGCGATGGCAAAAGCCGGCGCGATGATCGACGGGTGTGCCTTTCTATATTTCATTCTGCGCTTCATTGCCGTTTCCATCCGCTTGAGAACTTCCCGCTTGGGAACTTCAATTAATGATGTCGATTCAATATCAGACCTGCGGTTCCGGGTCAACCGAAAAGCGCTCTTTCGGTCAAATTCCACCCCATCGCCCTCGTCGTCGTCCCCTTCCCCCGGGGGCCACTCGTGGAATGCGCCTTGACTTTCCCCGGCCGGCTGCTATAGTTTTGCCCTTTGCCGGCAAAGGCGCGCCGGCGCGAACGCGAACGTGAAAAGAGGTGTGAATGGAATCGACCCATGCCGCGCTGATCGCCATGGAAACGGGGCTGGCCCAGGATCGGGTGGCCGCGGTGGCCGGCCTGCTGGCCGACGGGGGCACCGTGCCCTTTATCGCCCGCTACCGCAAGGAGGCCACGGGCAGCCTGGACGAGGTGGCCGTCACCGCCATCCGGGACAGGTTGTCCCAGTTGGCGGAGCTGGACGCCCGGCGCCAGACGGTACTCAAATCCATGGAGCAGCGCGGCCACCTGACGGACGAGCTGCGGGAAAAGGTGGAATCCGCCGACACGCTGGCGGTTCTTGAGGACATCTACCTGCCCTACCGTCCCAAGCGCCGCACCCGGGCCACCATGGCCCGGGAAAAGGGCCTGGCCCCGCTGGCGGACCGGATCTTCGCCCAGAATGGCGCGGACCCGGAGGCCGAGGCCGCAGCCTTTGTGGACGCGGAAAAGGGCGTGGCCGACATCGCCGAGGCCCTTTCCGGCGCCCGGGACATCATGGCCGAAGCGATCAACGAGGACGAGACCGCCCGGGCCCGCATGCGAAAGCTCTTCTCCGACCAGGCTGTCATCCGGAGCCATGTTCTCCCCGACAAGCAAGAGGCCGGCGCCAAGTACCGGGACTATTTCGAGTGGGAGGAGCGGCTGGCCGACGCCCCGTCTCACCGAATCCTGGCCATGCGGCGGGGGGAAAAGGAGGACATCCTCGGCCTGAGCATCGCCCCGCCCGAGGAGGCTGCCATCGCCATCTTAGAGGATCTGTTCCTGAAATCCGACGGGCCGGACGGCGCCCAGGTACGGCTGGCCATAGCCGACTCCTACCGCCGCCTGCTGTCCCGCTCCATGGAAACGGAGATCCGGCTGGCCGCAAAGGAGCGGGCCGACGCCGAGGCCATCCGCGTCTTCGCCGAAAACCTCCGGGAACTGCTGCTGGCCCCTCCCCTGGGCCCCCGGCGGGTGATGGGCGTCGATCCGGGCTTTCGCACCGGCTGCAAGGTGGTCTGCATGGACCTGCAGGGAAAGCCCCTCACCCACGACACCATCTATCTGCACCAGCCGGAAAAGGCCGCCGCCACCCTTAAAAAGCTTGCCGGGGCCCATGAGATCGAGGCCATCGCCATCGGCAACGGCACGGCCGGCCGGGAAACCGAGGCGCTGGTCCGGGCCATGGACTTTCCAAGGCCCGTCCAGGTGGTGCTGGTGAATGAAAGCGGCGCCTCCATTTACTCGGCCTCGGAGATCGCCCGTGAGGAATTCCCGGATCTGGACCTGACCATCCGGGGGTCCATCTCCATCGGCAGGCGGCTGATGGACCCGCTGTCGGAGCTGGTTAAGATCGACCCCAAGTCAATCGGCGTGGGCCAGTACCAGCACGACGTGGACCAGGGTGCCCTGAAAAAGTCCCTGGACGACGTGGTGGTAAGCTGCGTAAACAATGTGGGCGTGGATGTCAACCGGGCCAGCGTCCAGCTCCTTTCTTACGTCTCCGGCCTCGGCCCCCAGCTTGCCCGGAACATCGTGGCCCACCGGAACGACAACGGCCCCTTCCCCTCCCGAAAGGCGCTGAAAAAGGTCCAGCGCCTGGGGCCCAAGGCCTTCGAACAGTGCGCCGGCTTTCTGCGAATCCGGGGCGGCGAGCAACCGCTGGACGCAAGCGCCGTGCATCCGGAGCGCTACCCCATCGTGGAGGCCATGGCCCGCCGGCTGGACTGCGCGGTGCCGGACCTGATGGCCGACCGAGCCCTGCGCAACCGGATCGCCCTTTCCGAATACGTGACCGACGACGTGGGCATGCCAACCCTCACCGACATCATGGCGGAGCTGGAAAAGCCGGGCCGGGACCCCCGGGACACCTTCGAGGCCTTCGCCTTCGACGGCGGCGTGCGCGAGATCACCGATCTTCTCACCGGCATGAAGCTGCCCGGCATCGTCACCAACGTCACCGCCTTCGGCGCCTTCGTGGACGTGGGCGTTCACCAGGACGGCCTGGTTCATGTGAGCGAGCTGGCGGACCGGTTCGTCAAGGACCCGGCCGAGGTGGTCCGGGTGCGTCAGAAGGTGGAGGTGACGGTGCTCGACGTGGATGTGGCCCGCAAGCGGATCTCCCTTTCCATGCGGTCCAATCCCGGAGAGAGCGGCCGCCGGGCCGCCGGCGCGGATGCGGAAGACGACGGCGACGGCCGG
>JAABTE010000370.1 GCA_011390035.1 Desulfobacteraceae bacterium
TTTCAGCCGATGGAGGATGTAATCCTCATGGCGCTTTTTTATCCGCGGCGTGTGGCCCACGGCGGTCGGGCCGTCCCATGCCTCAATCACCCGGACCGACGGGTAGAGCCGACGAATCCAGCCGGCCCGAACATTCAGCGGCACGTCCGTTGTTTCCGGGCAGTCGTAGATGATCACCCACAGTTCCGCCACCGAGGCCAGCGCCGTTTTCAGCAGGAACTGGTGCCCGCCATGAAGGGGCGCGAACTTTCCGAGGGTCAGCCCCCGGCATCCGGCTTTCAATCCCCCGCCCCGACTCCTTTCACCCCCGGCCCCGCGTCCGATCATGCCGTCCGCCGCGCCATGGAGTGCCGTCCCACCCTTTCCCGCCGCCTTTTCGCCTCGATTTCCGATTTCCACTTGCATTCAGGCCGCAACTGTGAAAAATTCCGTTGAAAAAAACGCGCCCGCCCCGTTTGGGCGCGGGCGAAACCAGAAACCTCCAGCGTGCCGGAGTTCCATGAGAAACTATTTCCGAGTCGAAAAGGAAAAGGGCCCCCTGAACAGGGAGAACATCAAGCTGGCCCTGAACATCGTCACCACCGCCATCGGCCTTTTGCTGATGCTGCTGGGGCTGTACCTGTCCCTGAAGATCTTCTTTCAGATCCTGTACTCCCTGAACAATCCGGGGTTTCTGGAAAAGCTGCTGTACCAGTGGGCCCGCACCATGAAGTGGGACGCGCTGGAATTCACCTTCGAAAACAAGACCTATTCCTTCGCCTACACCCTGTCGCTCATCGTGCTGGCGGTGGGCGGCTTCATCCTGGTGGCTCTGGCCCTTTCCATGGTCCGCACCGGCGCCGAGATCATCTCATACACCTATGACGAGCGCAAGACCGTCAAAAGCCTGCTCCAGCGCTTTCTCGACGATCTGTCGGATGTGATCGCCAAGCGGGAGCCTCGGCCCCGGCGAAACGACAAGATCCCTCCGGACGACGAGGGCATGGCGTGAGGGACTAAAGCCTTCCCCTTTCAAAAATAGGCCCCGCTGCCCATTCCTCCCGGCAGGCGGACCTCTTTATAATCAATTCAGATGAAAAGGAGGAATTTGCCCATGCTCAGGGAAGCCATGCTTTACGAAAAGACGGGGGGCGCGGAAGCGGCGGACCGCGCGGTGGATTGCCGCCTGTGCGCCCACCGGTGCCACATCCGGGAGGGCGGGCTCGGCGTCTGCCGGGTGCGGGAAAACCAGGGAGGCGCTCTTTATACCCATGTCTATGGGGAGGCCATCGCCGCCAGCGCGGACCCCATCGAGAAAAAGCCCCTTTACCATTTTCTGCCCGGCACCCTCGCCTATTCCGTGGCCACAAGGGGGTGCAACTTCCAGTGCGGGTTCTGCCAGAACTGGCAGATCTCCCAGATGGAAGCCCATTCGCCCCATCCACCCGCCCGGTCCATCAGGCCGGAGGAGATCGTCAACCAGGCCCTGGACCGGCGGTGCGCGTCCATCGCCTACACCTACACCGAGCCCACCATATACTTTGAATACGCCTTCGACACGGCGGCGCTCGCCCGAAAGGCGGGCCTTTGCAACATCTTCGTCACCAACGGGTTCATGACCCCCGAGGCAATCCGGACCATCGCCCCCTATCTTGACGCGGCCAACGTGGATCTGAAGGCATTCAACGATTCCTTTTATAAAAAGACCTGCCACGGCCGCCTTAAGCCGGTGCTGGAAACCATCCGGCTGCTCAGGGAGATGGCCATATGGGTGGAGGTGACGACCCTGATAGTGCCGGGTAGAAACGATGATCCGGGTGAGATGCGGGAGCTGACAGGCTTCCTGGCAGAGGTGGACAAGCAGATCCCCTGGCACATCAGCCGGTTCCATCCGGATTACAACTTTTCCCAGACCGAGGTCACGCCCCTGGCCACGCTAAACAGCGCCCGGAATATCGGCAAGGCCGCCGGGCTGGAATACATCTATGTGGGCAATGTCCCCGATTTTCCCAAAGACACGATCTGCCCGGGCTGCGGCGAGACGGTGATTTCACGGGACCTGTATGCCGTGGGAGAGCCGCGGCTGAGGAACGGGCGCTGCCCGGGCTGCGGGCGGTCCATTCCGGGGGTGTTTCATTCCCAGCCAGGGGGCAGCCGCCGGGGCCAGACCCTGGGCGGCTCTCCGGAGCGCGATGCCGCCTCCGCATCGATGCCGCCGCCTTTCCCTTGACAAAGGCCGAGCGGCTTAGGGACCGAATCGGCCCAAAGGCCGGGGCGGCTTAAGGACCGCTGCGGCGCCCGGGCACTGGCCTCAGCGGACGCCCTTTTCGTTCAAAAAAGCGCCAAAGCGCCGGTCCGTCTCCATGATGTGCCGGCTCAGCCAGCCCTTCAGGAAATTGCTGATCTGCACCGGGCTGGCGATGGCGCCGGCGTCGAACCGCTCCCGGAGTTCCGTCACATGGGCGGCCATTTTGTCGTGCTTGTCTTTATGGCCGGCGGCTTCCGGATAGCGGTGCAGCCTCATCAGCCGCTCCTCCGCGGCGAAATGGGTGCCGGCGTATCCCACAAGGCCGGCCAGCACGTGGCCCAGCGCCTCCCGGCCCTGGCCCGAGTACATGGCCTCGTAAAGCTCGTTGAGCAGCGCCACCAGCCGCTTGTGCTGGTCGTCGATCTCCGTCACGCCCACGCTGAAGCGCTCATCCCAGTCAAAAAAGCTCATATGCGATCATCCGGCGGGCCGGCGACGGACTTCGGCCGTCGTCCGCCCTGGTTAGGGTTGGAAAGCGCCCCCC
>JAABTE010000371.1 GCA_011390035.1 Desulfobacteraceae bacterium
CATCGCTGCGGCACGGGATGCGCGACACTTTGCGGATCTTGCGGATTTTCTGGATCGGGCGCGGCCGTCGGAACCCGAGGGCCTGGCGCTGATCCACACCGGGGCGCTGGATGGGTTGATGGCGGGCGCGGGGGATTCTCGCGAGGCCGCATTGAACCGCTCGCTTCTGATATGGGGGCTTCGAAAATGGCTGCATGAGGAGCGGGACATTCAGCCGGGGCTTTTCCATGCCCCCGCCGACGCGCCGCCGCCCCTGCCGCCGGAGGACGCCCGCCGGCGGCTCCGCCGGGAATACGCGGCCCTGGGGTTTCTCCTGGATCGCCATCCCATCACGCTTCACTACGGCCCGGCGGCGTCAGGCGGCGCGGGTTCGGGCCGTCTGGTTTCGGGCGACACGGTTTCGGGCCGTCCGGTTTCGGGCGGCGCGGCACCAGGCCGCCCGGTTTCGGGCGACACGGTTTCAGGCGGCATGGTAAAGGCCCACCGGCTCCGGGATCATGTGGGCCGGAATGTCCGCATGATCGCCTGGCTGATCACCGGCAAGCGGGTCCGCACCCGGCATGGCGACACCATGGAGTTTCTCACCTTCGAGGACGAAACCGGCCTGGTGGAGACCACCTTTTTCCCCAAGGCATATGCCCGCTGGTGTCACCTCCTGGAAACCGGAAGGCCTTTTCTGCTGGCCGGCCGCGTGGAAACCAATTGGGAGGCCGTGACGCTGACGGTGGACCGGGTGGGGCGGCCAACCACTCCCACCCGATGGCCGACGCCATCACCCTCGCGCCGTTTATGATCGATCCTCCGGAAAGCCGATCCAGCGCCGCCCCGCCCGCCACCTGACGGTTTCGGGAATTTGCTTCTTTACATCCCCGCCCGATTCTGCTAAATAGATTAATCTCGAATTGTATTGAAGCGAGACGGGAGACATGGCAATGGAGGACAAACTGGCAACAGACGCCATACTGGCAACGGACGCCATACTGGAGTCGATATCCGACGGCGTGTTCACGGTGGACGGCCGATGGCGCATCACATCATTTAACCGCGCCGCCGAGCGGATCACCGGCATACCGCGGGAGGAGGCCATCGGCCGGCCGTGCCACGAGGTGTTCCGGGCCAGCATGTGCGAAACCGACTGCGCCCTGGGCCGGACGCTTGCAAACGGCGAGCCGATCATCAACCGCCCCGCCTATATCATCGACGCGGCCGGCCGGCGCATCCCCATCAGCGTTTCCACTGCCATCCTGCGGGACGCCGGCGGCAACCCCGCCGGCGGCGCGGAGACCTTCCGGGACCTGAGCGTGGAAGAGCGCCTGCGGGAGGATCTTTCCGGCCGGTTCCGGGTCGGCGACATGGTGAGCCGGAGCCCTGCCATGCGCCGGATCTTCGAGCTGCTGCCCCGGGTGGCCGCGGCGGACACCACGGTGCTGATCCAGGGCGAGACGGGCACGGGAAAGGGCCTGCTGGCCAGGGCGCTGCATGCGGAAAGCCGGCGCCGCAACGGCCCCTTCATCGCCGTCAACTGCGGCGCCCTCCCCGAAACGCTCCTGGAATCGGAGCTGTTCGGCCACAAGGCCGGCGCCTTCACCGGCGCCAGCCATGACCGGCCCGGCCGCTTCGCCCAGGCCGAGGGGGGCGCCCTGTTTCTCGATGAAATCGGCGAGGTGAGCCCTGCCCTTCAGATCCGCCTGCTCCAGTACCTTCAAGACAAGACCTACGAACCCCTTGGCGGCGCCGGCGCCCTGACCTCCGACGCCCGGGTGATCGCCGCAACAAACCGGGATCTTGCCGCCCTGGTGGAAGAGGGCCGGTTCCGCCAGGACCTTTATTACCGGATCAACGTCTTTGCCATCGCCCTGCCCCCCCTTCGCCGGCGCAAGGCCGACATCCCCCTGCTGGCGGATCATTTCATCGCCCGCTTCAACCACCGCCACGGAAAGGCCATCCGCTCGGTTGCCCCCGAGGCCCTGGCCCGGCTGATGGCCCACGACTTCCCCGGCAACATCCGCGAGCTGGAGAACATGATCGAACACGCCTTTGTTCTGTGCGACGGCGACACCATCCTGCCCCACCACCTGCCGGGACAAATGGCCCCGGGCCAGATCGCCCCCCCCGACGCGCCTCCCGCCCCCGACGGCCAAATGACCGCCGCCGTGGAAAGCCTGGAGGCCCGCCTGATACGGGAGGCTTTGGAGCGCAATAAATGGAACCGGACCGCCGCGGCGCGGTCGCTGGGGATTCACAAGAGTACCCTGTATAGGAAGATCCATGCGCTCGGCATCCGGCTGCCTGATCAGGGCGGCGCTGGGGATTAACCCTTTTGCGCATTTCCGCTTCGCCTTGAGGTCATCCGATATTCTACCATTGTTTAAAACTCAGAAAGCTTTTCTTTGATTTTCCCCGCACGGGGAGATCCAATTTTTTCATAAAGGGCTATTGATTGTTCCAGATATTTATCAGCCATTTCATTCTGTTTCAGCTCTTTATAGACATCCCATAGGCTTTCGAGCACTTCCGCTTTTTCATAGCGAGCGCCTATAGCATCAAAAACAGCCATTGCTTTTTCATAGAGATTTATTGCTTCTTCAAACTCGGAAATATTCTTGGAAATATCCCCAAAACCTTTCGTGCATTCAGCTTCCCCCAGACGATCCCCGATCTGGTTGTAAATGGGCTGGGCTTGCTCATACCGGGCGCGGGCTTGCTCATATTCGGAAAGACTCAGGTGAACGTCGCCCAGGGATTGAATGCAGTTGGCTTCCCCCAGAC
>JAABTE010000372.1 GCA_011390035.1 Desulfobacteraceae bacterium
CATCGAAATCATCTTTCTGATCATCAATTTCGGCTCCATCGCCGGCTACTGCCGCAAATACGGCGGCCCCTGCCTGGGCGAGCTGGTGCTGGGAGACGAGCGGCTCCGGCGCAAGATCCTGTCGGTCTTTCCCAACGCGCTGACGGTGATGAACGCGGTGATGGGCCTTCTGGCCGTCTTTTTCGCCTACCAGGGCCGCATCCGGGAAGCCTACCTGCTGCTGATCGGCGCCACGCTTTTCGACAAGCTGGACGGGGCCGTGGCCCGTCGGCTGGGGCTCACAGAGCCCCTGCCGGACGAATCTTCCACGAGCCGGGTGAGCCTGGGGGGCATCATGGACGACCTGGCCGACGCGGTCAGCTTCTGCATCGTGCCGGCCTGGATTTTTTATATCACACTGGCGGCCAGCCCCGCCGTCGGCGCCGGGGCGCTTCCCGTGGGCCTGGTGGCCATTGCCTACGCGCTGGCAGGCATCGGCCGGCTTATATATTTCACCCTGGACACCAGCCCCATCCCCGGCTTCTTCAAGGGCATGCCCACCCCGGCGGCGGCCATGATGGTGACCGCGCCGCTGATCATCTTCAGCCAGGCGGCCGAAGCCGGCGCCGAATCGATGCGGTTCTGGGGGATTTTCTGCTTCGGCATGATGATCGTGGCCAGCATCCTGATGAACCTTTACCCCATCCGCTACCTGCACCTTGGCCGGTTCATGAGCCGGCGGCCCTGGTTCGGCCGGGTCAGCGGGCTGCTGGTGCTGCTGTTCGTCTTCACGCCCTATTTCGGCCACGCGGCCTTTGTGTACCTTTTTCTTTACATGCTCTCGCCCCTGGTGACCCGGCGGGTCCGCCCGGAGGTTGCGGCCAGCGAGCAGCGGGCGACAGCCCCCGCGGAATCGTCCCCGCCGGACTGATTGGTTCGAGAATCGAAGGACGCGGGCATCCTGATCGCAGCCATACTGATCGCAACCATACTGGGCGCAACCATACTGATCGCAACCATACTGGGCACAACCATACCGGGCGCAACCATACTGGGCGCGGACATCAGCGCCCGTCGATCCCGGATCCGCGCCGGATCGCCTTGCGCGCCAGATCGAAGGGCACCACCGACAAGGCCAGCAGCGTCACCCAGAACCACTCCTCCGGCCTCAGAGCCACGGTCCGGAACATCTCTCCGCCCAGGTAGGTGATCAGGACCTGAACCACGAAGATCAGCCCCACGATCTTCAGGAACATCCGGTTCTCCAGGATGTGGGCGAACAGGTTCATCTCCTCCACCCGGACATTGAATTTATTAAAATTGTTGATGAAGACGAAAAAGGCGAAGAAGGCCGAGAGAAACGCCTCCCTGGAATGAAACAGCCTTTCCACCGGATCGGCCACGAGAAAGATCACGGAAATGACGGCCACGAACAGGCCGTTGCTCAAAATGGAGGACCACATCTGGCGGTTGATGATCGGCTCGTCCCGGCGCTTGGGGGCCTCGCGCATGTGCTTTTCCAGGGCCGGCTCGCCGCTGAAGGCCAGGGCGGCCAGGGTGTCCATGATCAGGTTGATCCAGAGCAGTTGGATCATGGTAAGGGGCATGCGGAAGCCGAGGAAGGGGCCGAGGAAGGCCACCAGGATGGCCGAGATGTTCACCGTGAGCTGGAAGGTGATGAACTTTTGAATGGAGCGGTAGATGGTGCGGCCATAGTGGACGGCGTTGACAATGGATTCGACGTTGTTGTCCAGGATCACGATCTCGGAGGCCTCCTTGGCCACCTCGCTGCCGCTGCCCATGCCAAAGCCCACGTCGGCGCTGTTTAAGGCCGGGGCGTCGTTCACGCCGTCGCCCGTCATGCCCACAACGTATCCTGCGGCCTGGGCCACCTTCACCAGCCGCTTTTTATCCGACGGCAGGCAGCGGGCGATCACCCGCAGGGTCGGCAGGGCGGCCCGAAGCTCCGCGTCTGAGAGGCGGTCCATCTCGGCGCTTTCAAGGGTCAGGTCCGATTCGGCGCGCAGCAGCCCCGCCTCCGCGGCCACGGCCCGGGCGGTGCCCATCTTGTCTCCGGTGAGCATCACCACGTTAATGCCGGCGGAAAACAGGGTCTTGATGGCCCCGGGGGCCTCCGCCCGCAGCTCGTCCCGGATGGTGACAAAGCCGAGCAGGGCCATGTCGGCTGGGGGCTCGCCGCCGCACCGCTTCAGGGAAGACCGGCTGGTGGCGATGGCGATGATCCGGAATCCCCAGCTCGACCGCTCGTTCAGGTACGCCTCCATCCGCTCCCGGCGGCCTGGAGACAGGGGGCGGGTTTCCCCCGTTTCGGCGTGATAGGCCACGCACCGGGCCAGCAGCTTTTCCGGGGCGCCCTTGAACAGGCACAGGGGCCGGCCGTCGGCCATGGTCAGCTCAGTGGCGGAGAACTTGCGCTCCGAGCTGAATCGAATCCGCTCCACCACCTCTTCCTCCTCGCCCGCATCCGCCTGTCCGGCGCTCGTCTGTCCGGCGCTCGTCTGCCCGGCGCCCGTCTGCCCGGCGCCCGTCTGCCCGGCGCCCGCCGCACGGCCCGGTTCCCTCATCCCGCCGAGGCCGTCGGCCGCGGCCTCGGCGGCAAGCGTCGGCAGGATGAAGCCGAGCAGCGCCTTTTCCGTCATGTTGCCCCCCACCAGGCACTGGGTGGGATTTTTGGCCGCCGGATCGAAAACGCAGCTCGTGTTGCGGGTGATGGACAGGCGCAGCAGATGCCGGAGGGGCTCGGGAATGGCGCCGAAGCTCGGATAGA
>JAABTE010000373.1 GCA_011390035.1 Desulfobacteraceae bacterium
GGTCTTCGGCACCATCGCCTCCAAGTTCAACGATGACGGCGTCACCGCCCTGTATCACGCCCTGCTGGACACCATTGCCGAAAAGACGGGCCGCCGTTGCGAAACCAGCCTGCCCCGGCCGGAAACCCGGGTTTCCACATCAAAGACCATCATCATTCCGCCGGAACGGACCCGTTACCTGGCGGAGATCTCCGACACCATCCGCAAGTACCACGCCCACACCGAGGAACAGGCCGACGCCGCGCGCCAGGCATGGCACCTGGAGGAGACGGCAAAACGGCTGGGCGGCGACCTTGAGGGCGACACGGACGCGCTGCTGGCCCGCCTGAAGACCGAGGTGGAAAAGGCCCGAAGCGAGCTGGACACGGAGACCTCGGATCTTTTAAGGCAGTGGGAAAAGACCCGCGAGGCCTTTTCCGGAGACGAGTTCGTTTACACGGTGCGGGACAAGGAGATCCGGGTGCCCCTGTATTTCGAGTCCCTGTCTCACAAGAAGATCCCCAAGATCTCCCTGCCGCGGTTTAAGGACCCGGGAGAGATCTACCGCTGGATGCGCCGGGAGAACCTGCCGGGCTACTTTCCCTACACTGCCGGGGTGTTTCCCTTAAAGCGCGTGGGCGAGGACCCCACCCGGATGTTTGCCGGCGAGGGCGACCCGGCCCGCACCAACCGCCGCTTCAAGCTGCTCTCGGCGGAATTGGCTGCCAAGCGCCTGTCCACCGCCTTCGACTCGGTTACGCTGTACGGCTATGATCCGGAGCTGCGGCCCGACATCTACGGCAAGGTGGGCACCTCCGGCGTGAGCGTCTGCTCCCTGGACGACGTGAATGTGCTCTACGGCGGATTCGATCTGTGCTCGCCGAGTACCTCGGTTTCCATGACCATCAACGGCCCGGCGCCCATCATGCTGGCCATGTTCTTCAACACGGCCATTGACCAGCAGGTGGAAAAGTTCAAAGAAGAGAAGGGCCGGGAGCCCGGCGCCGACGAGCGCGCCGAAATCCGCGCCATGGTGATGGAGAATGTTCGGGGCACGGTGCAGGCCGACATCCTCAAGGAGGACCAGGGCCAGAACACCTGCATCTTTTCCATCGAGTTCGCCCTGAAGATGATGGGCGACATCCAGCAGTTCTTCATCGACAACAACGTGCGCAACTTCTATTCGGTATCCATCTCCGGGTACCATATCGCCGAGGCCGGGGCCAACCCCATCTCCCAGCTCGCCTTCACCCTGTCCAACGGCTTCACCTATGTGGAATACTACCTGAGCCGGGGCATGCCCCTTGACAGCTTCGGGCCCAACCTGTCCTTCTTCTTTTCAAACGGCATGGACCCGGAATACACCGTCATCGGCCGGGTGGCCCGCCGGATCTGGGCCATCGCCATGCGGGAAAAGTACGGCGCCTCCGCCCGGTCCCAGATGCTCAAGTACCATGTGCAGACCTCGGGCCGGTCGCTGCACAGCCAGGACATCCAGTTCAACGACATCCGCACCACCCTCCAGGGCCTGTGCGCCATTTACGACAACTGCAACAGCCTGCACACCAACGCCTTTGACGAGGCCATCACCACCCCCAGCCAGGAGTCGGTGCGCCGGGCCCTGGCCATCCAGCTCATCATCAACCGCGAATGGGGCCTTTCCCGCAACGAGAATCCGCTCCAGGGCAGCTTCATCGTGGAGGAGCTGACCGATCTGGTGGAAGAGGCCGTGCTGATGATGTTCGACAAGATCGCCGAGCGCGGCGGCGTACTCGGCGCCATGGAGACGGGCTTTCAGCGCTCCACCATCCAGGAAGAGTCGATGCACTACGAGATGCGCAAGCACACCGGCGATCTGCCCATCATCGGCGTCAACACCTTCCGGGACCCGGATGTTTCCGATGACGAGCTGTCCGATGTCTCCGCCGTGGAGCTGGCCCGGGCCACCGAGGAGGAAAAGGAATCCCAGCTCCGCCGGTTGGCCGACTTCCAGTCGCGCAACGCGGACAATGCCCCCGAGGCCCTGAAAAAACTCCAGAAGGTGGTGCTGTCCGGCGGGAACATCTTCGGCGAGCTGATGGAAACGGTCCGGCATTGCAGCCTGGGCCAGATCACCCGCGCGCTGTATGACGTGGGCGGCAAGTATCGGCGGAATATGTGAGGCATTGAGGACAGTCGGGTTCTTATATAAAATCCTTGTAGTTTAGTATAAATCCCCGAAAGGAACAAAATATGAGAGAAGCAGTCATCGTCAGCGCCGCGCGCACCCCCCTGGGAAGCTATAACGGCGCCCTGGGCAACATCGGCGCCACGGATCTTGGCGGCATGGTGATAAAGGAGGCCCTGGCTCGGGCCGGTGTGGCCGGGTCCGAGGTCAACGAGGTGATCATGGGCCAGGTGCTGCCCTGCGGCTACGGCCAGAACCCGGCAAAGCAGGCCGCGGTCAAGGCCGGCCTGCCCTGGGAGGCCGAGTGTATCACCGTGAACAAGGTGTGCGGCTCGGCCCTTAAATCGGTGATGCTGGCGGCCCAGGCCATCCAGCTCGGCGACGCCGACGTGGTGGTGGCCGGCGGCATGGAGAACATGTCCATGGCCCCCCATTATCTTGAGAAGGCCCGGTTCGGCTACCGCATGGGCCCTGGCACCCTCGAGGATCACATGATCCACGACGGCCTGTGGGACATCGTAAATGATTTTCACATGGGCATGTCCAACGAGCTGTGTTCGGAAAAATACAATGTGTCCCGCGAGGATCAGGACCGGTACGCGGCCATGTCCTATGAGC
>JAABTE010000374.1 GCA_011390035.1 Desulfobacteraceae bacterium
GACCAGTTGGCCGCCGGAATGGATGAGATTACCGCCCACTGTCAGCTCGAATCCGGCCAGGTCCAGAACGCCGTCCACCAGATAAAGATCGCCGTCCACACGCATGGTCTCCGTCAGGCGCCAGCCGGCCTCGGGGTCGTCGATTCGCATGGCATGGGGCCATCGCCCGCCGTAGATGGTAAGATCCCCGCCCCCCAGAAGCACGCCCCCGCCGGAAATCGGCGCATCACCGGGGATCAGCGTTCCGGCCACGGCCAGCGGGCTGTCAAGGACCACCGGGCCGGCCCCGGTCAGCTCAAGGTTCTGGAAGCGGGATTGGTGAAGTCCCGGCGTAGCCAGGCGAATGGTCCGGCTTACATCGGAGGCCAGCACCACCCGATGATCCCCGCCGGCGGCGAAACTGGCGGCCGGATCATCTCCGCCCGCGGCCGCCGCGGCCATCTGGAGAAAATCGCCGCCCACGGTCAACACCCCGCTGACAAGGGAACCGGAGTGGTCGCGGTGGCTTCTCATGATGAAATCGCCACCTGTGGTTACGCGGTCTTCCGGCCCCGTCATCGCCAGCAGGCCCGCGCTGTCTGCCGGCAGCCCCTGGTCGGTGAGGCCCTCGATCCGGTAATCGCCATGGACCCACAGATGGCCGCCATTGACCCGGAGCGTTCCGCCGGCATGGATGAACCGACCGTTTACGGCAAGGGTGTATCCAGAAAGATCGATGAAGCGATCCCACAGGTACAGGTCCCCCGACACCGTCTGATCCGCCGTCAGCGTCCATCCCGCCGATGCCGCGTCCACATGAAGATCCCCGGGCCATGCGGCGGCCGAGGCCCCGCCCGTGGGAATGAGTCGGCCATTTTCCAGGGAGCCGCCCGCGGCCATCGTCAGCTCGCCGGCGATGACAAGATCGCCGGTCAGGCTCACGGGCGCCGAGATGGTCAGATTCATGAAGCGGGCGCGGTCGGCGCCGGGATGATCCACGCTTACGGCGCGAAGCCCGTCGCCGGTCAGGCGCGTCTCATGATCCCCGCCGGTCTTGAAATTGGCCCCAAGTAAGGCGCCGCCGCAACCGAGTGTCTGGGAGATGGCCACATCACCGGCCACATCGAGGGCGCCGGCCGTCAGGAGGCTGGAATGATCCCGGCAGCTCTGAAAGAGCAGATCCCCTTTCACGGTAACGGCATCCGCGGGATCGGTCATGATCAGCCGGCCGTCGCTGTCCGAGCCGTCCTTCTTCACCAGCCGGTAATCCCCATCCACGATGACCCGCCCGCCGTTCGGCGTCAGATCGCCTCCGCTCTGGAGCAGGTTGCCGTGAATGACCAGCAGGTCGCCCTCCAGGTCCAGAACGCCGCCGGTCAGCTCCAGATGGGTATAATAAGGCCCCTTGGGGGCGAAAACGGTTTCCCCCTGGGCGTCCGGAGCGGGGGCCAGAACCAGCGGCGCCAGAATCTCGGCCATCGGGTCGGCCTCGCCGGGATGGGTGTTTTCATTATACTCCACAAAATGGACCTTGCCGTCCGCGTCGGGGTCCGCTCCGGGGGTTGGGGACAGGCTGCCGAAAAAAGCCCGTTCCCAGGCATCTCCCAGGCCATCGCCGTCGGTGTCCGGATTTCTGAACGTCACGGTCACCGGCGCACTGTTTTTCCCGTCCGCCGTCACCCAGATGTCATAATCGCCGGCCTCGACGCGAGGCGTGGTGAAATCGAAGGTGTAGTGCGTGGTGAAATCGCCGGCCGTCTGGTCCAGCCGGGCGGGAATCGGGTCCGGCGGCAGCGCGGGAACCGGGTCGGTGGCGCGGGGGCGATAGCTGACCCAGATCTCCTCGGGATAGCTTCCGGAGATGGTGGCGTAAAGGGTTCGGGCCTCGCCCATGGGAAATTCGGGGCTGCTGGGCGGATATAGGCTGCTGGGCGGATATAGATGGACAGTGTCGTGGGGCGGGCGATAGTCCAGCGCCACGGCTCCGGTGATTCGGGAATCGTCCGGATAGACCACCAGCGCCCGGATGTCCAGATCCCGCCGCATGTCCACCCGGGCCCGGGGGTCCAGGGTCAGGGCCGCCGGCTGGCCGTTTTCGGTCTTTTCGGTCACCGTGACGGCCACGGCGAAGGCGGCATCCAGCAGATACTGATACTCCGTGTCCGGCGCGCCCACCGGCTTCCAGTTCCAGGAGATGTGTCCGGCGGGCTCGCCGGTTTCCGCCTGGGTCCGGTAGATCTCCGGCAGGCGGATGGCGTGGATGCCGGCGTCGCTCCGGCCCGCGGCAAGGGAAATATCCGCATCGGCGTAATAGCGCATCAGGGCGGCGGCGTTGATTTCCCCTTCAATGCGATCCATGTCCAACCCCTCCGCGGCGGCCAAGAGGCCGGAAATGGCGTACAGGGCCCGGGCCTCGGCGACGGCGGGCGCCGCCCCCACCGAAGGGGCCATATCGTAAAGGGCGGTCAGGATCGGATCATCGGCCATGGCGCCGGCCAGGTATGTTTCCACAAAGGTTCGGAACCGGGCGCCATCCGCGCCGAAATCGATCACACCGGCCTGATCGAACAGGGCCGTTCCCTGGTCCCTCAGGGCCGCGGCGTGGCGGGTGGTCAGGTGAAAATGGGCGATAAGGTGGGCCGCCCGCGTCAAATCCGACGGGGCCGCGCCCACATTGCCCGGAAGATGGGTCAGTATTTCGGGGGGGGCAAACGCCAGGGAGGCGCCACCGGTCGCGGCATCGAACAGGCCTGATCTGGCCATGCT
>JAABTE010000375.1 GCA_011390035.1 Desulfobacteraceae bacterium
CGTGACATGGGGTCTGCTGCACGGGCTGTTTCTGATTCCACCGGTAGTCACCGGCGGGTACAAGCGGCATGACGGCGTTGTGGCCGAGGGCCGGATGCTGCCCACCCTCCGGGAGACGCGGGAAATGGCCACCACCTTCGCCCTGGGGATGGTGGCGTGGATCTTTTTCAGGGCTGATTCCCTGGGCCAGGCCCTGCTTTGCCTCCGGCGCCTGGCCACCACCACCTGGCTGTCGATTCCCGACCTTCCGGCACCGGTGGGAGGAGATCTGGCAAATGGGCTGGGATATGTGGCGGTCCTGCTGGCCCTGGACTGGATCAGCCGGGAGCGGCCCCACCCGCTGGCCGTGGCGCATCTGCCCCGGCGGATTCGCCACGGTCTGTATTACGCGCTGATACTCTCCATCTTCCTTTTCGCGGAGACGGGTCATGTCCCCTTCATCTATTTCCAGTTCTGAAACCGGAAATCCGGCGCCTCCCCAGGCAGCTCCGGATACATCCCGCGGGGAAAGCCCGGGCGCGGTCATCGGCTCATCCATCGATACGCGCGACGAAGCGGGCATGGATCCGTCCGACACCCCATTTTCCCGCGCCCTGTCCTTTATGGGACGAGCCATGCGCTTTATGGCGCCCGTGGCGGTCCTCTTTCTGCTTCTCGATCTGCCCCTGTGGAAGAACGGAGACGCCTGGCCCGTTTTTCATGCCATGCGGGTTCAGCAGGAGACGCCGGGGGAGGCGCTGTATGGCCGGGGCTGGTTTTCCCAGCAGTTCAATGTGTATAAACTGGCGGGAATCCGTCATCGAAAACCGAAGATTCTGGTGATCGGCAGCTCCCGGGTGATGCAGTTCCGGGATTTCATGTTTCCGAACCTCGAAGAGGGGTTTTACAACGGCGGCGGCCTGATCCAGAACGCCTCGGACCTGGCCGCCTTCGCCGATCTTTTAGCTGCCGGAGAGATTCCGGCGCCGGAGGGGCTCATCGTGGGCATCGATCCGTGGTGGATCAAGACCATCGCCGACACCTCCACCTGGCTGCCGGGCGCGGACGAGGCTACAAGCTTCGGCGGCCATGTCCTGGCCCTTCGGCGGATCATCGACGATGGCTTCACCGGGGAGGGATTTCTGGCGGACTGGACAGCGAGGGACCGATCTCCCTTTTTCAATTATCCGGCCATCGGCCGGATGGCGCGACTGCATGGCGGCGGGTTCCGAAAGGACGGCAGCCGCCAATATGATCCCCGGATGCTCATCGATTTTGCGGAAAATCCTCGTTACGAGGATCGGGAGAGCCCGCCCGTCCTTCTTCGCGTCCGCCGGCTCAACCGGCAGTTCGCTCCCCCTGTCCGCCCCGATCCCGGCCGCGCCGAGGGCATCGTGGCCGTCCTGAGCGCAATCCGGGGCAGGGGGATCGCAGTTCACGCTCTCCTGCCCCCTTTTTCCGACGAAACCCTGTCGGCCATCCGGGAAACCCCGGCGCTTTCGGAATGGTGGCGGTATTACGCGGAGACATTTCCCCGGATGCTGTCCGAATCGGGGATTCCGGTGGTGTCGATTTCAAGCCCGTCTGATATCGGGCTGAGCGATCTTTACATGATCGACGGCTTTCATCCTGGAGAGGTGTTTGCCGCCCACATCGCAGGGGCCATGGCGGAAAACGGGCCACCTGCGGGTCCGCTGGGCCGGGTGGACGCGGCGGAGCTGTCGCGGCGCATCGCAGGCGCGCAACTTCAACTGGCTTTCAGGGTGCCGCCGGCGGCGACAGGGCGTTAAGGCTCCGATCCAGCCCCCGCCCGCCATGGGCCTTTGTTTCCCCCGGCCCCCCGCATCAGCAGGTAAAACAGCCCGATGAGCATCCATTGCAGGCCGCCGGCGATGATGAAGGCGGCCGTGTGCCCGCGCACCTCGATGATCAATCCCATGACGGCGGCGCTGGCCATCATGCCGCCGTAAATGCAGGTGTTGTATCCGCCCATGGCCACCCCCCTGTCCTGTGGCTGCACCGACACGGCCACCAGGGCGCCGATGGCGGTAAAGGCCATCCCCATGCCCGCCCCCATGATCAGGGCGAAAAACACAAACGCCGAAAGAGACCGGGACAGCCCGAACCCGCCCATGGCCGCGCCGAAGGCGATCATCCCGATGACCACCAGCCGGGACCGGTCCGCCACCCGGTCTCCCAGGTGGCCGAAGGGGATCCTGGAAAGGGCGTTGCACAGCCCCTGGGCAAAGAAGATCAGACCGATGCGCCCCACGTCCAGCCCCTGGTTTTCCGCATGCAGGGGAATGAAGCTGGTGAACATCCCCAGCCCGAAGGCCCCGCCGAAGGTAACCATCCAGCAGCTTATCAGCGGCCGGTTCCGCAACAGGGTCCGAAGCGATGCCGGCCGTCCCCGCCCGCCGCCGCCCCCGGTCTCCTTTTCAGCAGCGGGCATGCGGGCCGCCAGAAGCCACAGATCCGCAAGCAGCAGGCATCCCGCCCCGGCGAAAACGGCCCGGTACCCCGCCCATCCCGCCACAAGCCCGCCCGCCGCCGGCCCCAGGCTCATGCCGCAGAAAAGGGCGGTGGTGTACCAACCATAGGCCCGGCTCAGGTGGCTCATGGGCGCGATATGGGCCACCAGAGACATCATGGTGGGCCCGAAGGCCGCCGTACCCAGGCCGAACAGCATATAGGCCGCCACCAGCCACCCGAAGCTTTGGCAGAAGATCAGCAGAAACGCCGCCCCACCCAGC
>JAABTE010000376.1 GCA_011390035.1 Desulfobacteraceae bacterium
CTCATACCCTCCAAAATTCAAAGGCCGGAGCCCCGCCTCCCGCCATTGCGCAGACAAAGCGATGATTCCGGCCTCCATTTTTTTCGGACGGGCGCCCGTTTTTTTGGGCGGGCGCCCGCGGCATCCAGCGAGCGCCTTAAATCGTCCGAAACCGAATCAGCCGTCGATGATCTTCAGAGCATCCTCCCGATACGCATCCATGATGTACGGAATGCCCGTCACCTTGGCCGCCTCTTCCGTCAGGCAGGCCAGGTCCTTGCGGGTGATCAGGTGGGTGCGCCACTTGCGGGAGCCTGCCATGAGCTGCTGCAGGCCGATGCGCAGCTTTTCGCAGGCGGTGTAAAGGCCGATGGCGCCCAGGGGGAATTTTTCCACCTCGTCGCCGTAAACCGACTTGAGGTTCTTGTAGGTGACGAAGATCTCCTCTTTGGTGCCGCCGTAGCGGGAAACCGTGGGGGGCAGGCCGCCGTCCTCGCCCTTGAGCCACAGGCCGATGTTCTTGCCCACCATGCCGGGGATCATCAGCGCCCGGCCCATGCAGATGGCCTTGGTGTAGGGGGCGCCCAGGGCCATGGCCTTGAAGATGTGGTCCTCCGAGGAGAAGCCGCCGGCAAAGGCGATGTCCGGCACCCAGGCGCCCTTGGCGGCCAGGCGGCGGCACAGCTCGTAGGCCATGGCGTGCAGGTAGATGGAGGGGATGCCCCATTCGGACATCATCCGCCAGGGGCTCATGCCGGTGCCGCCGGGGGCGCCGTCGATGGTGAGAAGATCGATCTTGGCGTCCGAGGACCAGCGGATGGCCATGGCCAGCTCGCGCATGGGATAGGCGCCGGTTTTCAGCGTGACGCGCTTGGCGCCCAGCTTGCGCACCCGGTCCACCTCCTTCATGAAGGCGTCCTGCTCCAGAAAGCCCACTCGGCTGTGGCGCTCGAACTCCTTGATGGAGCCGTCCTTATAGGCCTGGATGTTGGAATCCTCGTTGGGGTCCGGCGTGACGATGTAGCCCCGGCGGCTCAGCTCCTGGGCCCGCTCCAGGGTGAAGACCTTGATCTCGCCGCCGATGGACTTGGCGCCCTGGCCCCACTTCAGCTCAATGGTCTCGACCCCGAGCTTCTCGATGGCGTACTCGGCCACGCCCAGGCGGGTGTCCTCCACATTGAGCTGCACCAGGATGTCGCCGTAGCCCTCGTGGTAGCGGCGGTAGGTGTCGATGCGGCGGCGCATCTCGGGGGAATCTACCACAAGGCCGTTCTTGTCCGTTACCAGCTCCGGGTCAACGCCGCAGACGTTCTCGCCGCAGACCAGGCTGATGCCGGTGATGGCCGCGCCGATGGAAAAGTGCTCCCAGTTCTTCCGGGCCACATCGGTGCTGCCCAAAGCGCCGGTGAAGATGGGGATCTTCATCTTGACCTTTTCGGTGGCGCCGAACCAGGTCTCGGTGTTGACCTTGGGGAAGGTGGCCGAATCCGGGTCCGCCTCGATGCCCTCGGCGCCGATGGCGTAGCCCATGATCTGCAGGTGGGAATAATCCACCGGATAGTTCTTGTCCGCGCCGGCCGTGATCTCTCCGAAGGGGGACGGATAGAGCAGCTCGCGGCCCCGGAAGGTGGCCTTGAACATGTCGCAGTTGCCCTTGCATCCGTCCATGCAGCGGCTGCAGATGCCGGACTGGGGGGCGACGCTCCGGGAGCGATTTTTGGTTTGCAGGGCCTCGTTGGCGTTGGGTGTGGATAGGTTCATCTGTCTTTTTTCTCCTTGCAACTCGATTTTGGGGGAAAGTGGTTCCGGGGACGACAGGGGGCGCCGAATGCGCGGAGCCTCGCTTTGCCGCGACCTTAAAAAAGTCCGGTTTTTTTATCCACGAAGCCCGATATTGTCAAGGTATAATTATTTTTTTGACATGATTTAAGCATTACTGTAAGTTTCACAGGGGCAAATTGTCAGAGCCCCTGTCATCGTCATTGTTTCTGTTAGTGGCGCTAACATGAGCGAGGGATATTTCTTTAAAAAGGATCTCGCCGGATAAAATCGGAACAGGTCCTTTCTAAAAGAGGCCATTAGACCCGAAGACCCTGGCCGGGCCGGGCCGCTTCGGGGCGGAGGGAGGCGGAGAAAATCTCGGTCCCGGCGCTGTTGGGTATTGAATTCGAGCCGTTTTTGCGCTTTAATAAGCGGATGTGCTTTTTTAAACCATCAAATAGAATGCAAGGAGAGTGTTCGGCATGAAAAAAATCGAGGCAATCATTCAGCCCTCCCGCCTGACGGCGGTGAAGGACGCGCTCAACGGCATAGGCGTGCGGGGCATGACCGTTACGGAAGTGCGGGGCTTCGGCCGCCAGAAGGGGCACCGGGAGGTGTACCGGGGGGCGGAGTACCAGGTCGATTTCGTCTCCAAGATCAAGGTGGAGGTGGTCATCGAGGCGGACCTGGCAGATCAGGTGGTCAAGACCATCCAGGAGATGGCCTTCACCGGCCGCGTGGGAGACGGCAAGATCTTCGTGCTGCCCGTGGCCGACGCGGTGCGGGTGCGCACCGGCGAGCGCGGCCGGGGGGCCATCTCATGAGGAAATGGCTGAAGAAATGAGCGCGTCATGACCACGACAAAGGTCCGGATCGATTCCGGCGTGCCGGAGCTGGACCGGCTCCTCAACGGGCTTTACATCGGCGACAACGTCATCTGGTACGACGACGCGGGCAGCCTTGCGCCCATCTTCTGCCAGCAGTTCAT
>JAABTE010000377.1 GCA_011390035.1 Desulfobacteraceae bacterium
GCCGGAGGGTCGCCGGCCTCGGCGCCCGCAGGGAGAGGGGGGCGTCTCCGGTCAGGGCCCGTAGCAGGGCGGGCTGATTGCCCGGATCGGCGGTGGCCAGGGTGGTGACCACCGGGCCGTGTATCGTCACCAGGCCGGCCCCCTGATACAGGGACACCAGCAGGGCGGTGATGTCGCTGAACCCGATCACGGGCTTGGCGTGGGCCGAAAGGGCCTGAAAATCCAGGTGGGGCAGCATCCGCAGCGCGCCGTACCCGCCCCGGGCGCAGCAGACCGCGTGAATGCGCGGATCGGCCATCATCCGGGAAAAGGCCGCCGCCCGCCGGCGATCCGACCCGGCCAGATAACCGCGCTTTACCAGCAGGCCGTCTTCGGCCACGGTTTCAAAGCCCATGCGGCGCAGGGCGGCCATGCCGGCGGAAAGGGCGGCCTCCCCCGGCGGCCCGGATGGCGCCACCACGCCCACTCGGTCCCCCGGCGCCAGGCGCCGGGGCCGCCGCCCGCCATCATTTTTTAAAAATCCGGCAAAATGCGGAAAAAATACCATTTCAGATGTTGACATATCCCGAAGAAAAGACTATAAAGCGTATTTAGAAACGTCGGGGCGTAGCGCAGTCTGGTAGCGCACTTGAATGGGGTTCAAGGGGCCGGAGGTTCAAATCCTCTCGCCCCGACCAGTTTCTACCCTCACCCACTTTATCCCGGTCATCCAATCCGTTCAACCTGCCCGCAAGTCCGTTAAGCCTGCCCGCAAGCCGGTTCAGCCGATGCTGAGTCCCTTACATATCCCAAATTACGCCAATCATCAATTCAAAATTTGATTTCCGGAGCCCGCCTGTGGTAAACAGTCCTGTCATGCGGATGATGCGCCGGAAGAGCGTCAAATCGCATCCGATCTGTTGACAAAATTCGGATATGCTGTCAAAACGGTATCCAGCGGTGAAAAAGCGGCTTAACACCCGCGGGGAAATGCCTCGCATCCGGGCGGATCATAAGGCCATGAGCGCCGGCGGATGCGCCGAAACCCAAGGGGTCCGGAAGGCGCCGCGGCTGGGGGCCGGACCGCGTATCAAAAAAGCCCTGCGCCCCGGGAAAGCCGGGGCGGGCGGTCCGGGAATGCCTGGAAGGATAGGAACCACGCATGAAAGACGGGACTCGATCAAATCCTGATTCGCATCCGGAACCCCCGAAATCCGATTTTTTCGCATTCATCAACACTTACTATCATCTCGGAGCCCTTTCAGATGACGACGGTCGGAGGTTGAGCGCCATGACAAAGATCGGCAAGATTCAAATCGCCAGCGGCATGTATCTTATCGAAGTCCCGGCCGCGGAGCTGTTCGTGCTGTGCGGCTGCCCCGCTGACAGCGTCAAGCACCTGATGAAGCGAGGCCTGATCGTCACCAAGGAAAAGGATGGCGTCTATTTCGAAACCGGCCCCAACGCGGTGCTGCTCTCCGATGTGCTTGTGCAAAACGGCATGTTCTCCAATCTGGCCGAGTTCCCGGTGCTTCAGATGCTCTACCGCCAGGGCATGATCATTCCGAAACACCCGAACAACACCGGCGTAAAGCCCATGCTCATCGGCCTGGGCGAGCAGGTGCGGGCCCAGCTCCAGTATATCTACCGGGGCAATTACGGCCTGGTGAGCCGCGAGGAGATCATTGAAACCGGCGTCACCGCCGAGGAGGCGGACAAGATGATGCGCCTGAAGCTCAAGTTCGCCTTCGGCCGCATCTCGCCGGCCGAGGAGCTGCTGGACACGCGCATGGTGGGGGCCGATTCCGTGGAAATCCGCAACGGCGTCTTCATCCGCCGGCTCCGCTTCAACGTGTTCGAGTTCACCTATCAGGACGAAAAGGCCACGGTGGATTTGAACCTGGGCCCCCTGGAAAGCTACGGCGCCCCCTATCCGCTCGGCTTTCACCACATCAACCGGGAGTATTTCGGCGTCATCCATTCCGGCGAGGGGGACGGCTGGAACGCAAACCGGCCCTGCATGTCCAGCATCCTGATGTTCCAGGGCAAGATCTATCTCATCGACGCGGGCCCCAATGTTTTATACAGCCTCATGGCCCTGGGCATCGGCGTCAATGAGATCGACGGCATCTTTCACACCCACGCCCACGACGACCACATGGCCGGCTTCACCACCCTGATGCGCTCGGATCACCGCATAAGGTACTACGCCACCCCCCTGGTGCGGGCCTCGGTGGCCAAGAAGCTGTCGGCCCTGATGTCCATATCGGAAAAATACCTGTTCGACTACTTCGACGTGCGGGACCTTAAGTTCGACGTGTGGAACGACATCGACGGCCTGGAGGTAAAACCCATCTTCTCCCCCCACCCGGTGGAGACCTCGATTCTCATCTTCCGCACCCTCTGGGAAAACGGCTACCGCTCCTACGCCCACCTGGCGGACATCGTGGCCCTGGACGTGCTCAAGGGCATGATCACCGAAGATCCGGCGGAAAACGGCGTGTCTCCGGAATTTTACGAGCAGGTGCGCCAGACCTACCTGACCCACGCCAACATCAAGAAGCTGGACGTGGGCGGCGGCCTGATCCACGGCGACGCCAAGGACTTCCGGGATGATCCGTCAGACAAGATCTTTTTATCCCACACCTCCAGGGATCTGACCAACGAGCAGAAGGAGATCGGCTCGGGCGCCCCCTTCGGCATGGTGGACGTTATGATCCCCACCTCCCAGAACTACCTGCATGTGTAC
>JAABTE010000378.1 GCA_011390035.1 Desulfobacteraceae bacterium
GGCCTGCCCACCGAATTTTCCGCCCGGATCGCCCGGAACACCCAGATCATCATCCAGGAAGAAAGCCACGTCACCAAGGTGGTGGACCCGCTGGGCGGCTCCTATTACATCGAGGCCCTCACCGCGGATATTGTCCGGGAGGCGGAAAAGATCATCGAGGAGGTGGAAAAGCTCGGCGGCATGGCCAAGGCCATCGAAAGCGGCATGCCCAAGATGCGCATCGAGGAGTCCGCCGCCCGCCGCCAGGCCAAGATCGATCAGGGTCGCGAGGTGATCGTGGGCGTGAACAAGTACCAGCTCAAGGACGAAAAGCTGGATCTTGAGGTGCTCGAGGTGCCCGAGGCCGTGCGCGAGGAGCAGGTCGGCCGGTTGAAGCAGATCCGCGCCGGCCGCGACAACGCCGCCGTGAAAAAGGCCCTGGAGGATTTGACCGGAGCTGCGGAAAAGGGCGGCAACCTGCTGGCCGCCTGCCTGCCGGCGGTGCGGGCCCGGGCCACGGTGGGGGAGATCTCCGACGCCATGGAGAAGGTGTTCGGCCGGTACGTGGCCACCACCAGGTGCATCTCCGGCGTTTATGCGGCCGAGTTCGGCGATTCAGAGGTGATCAGCTCCCTGCGCAAGCGCGCCGCCGATTTCGCCGAAAAGCAGGGCCGCCGGCCCCGCATTCTGGTGACCAAGATGGGCCAGGACGGTCACGACCGGGGCATCAAGGTGGTGGCCACGGCCTTTGCCGACCTGGGCTTTGACGTGGACATCAGCCCCATGTTCCAGACCCCGGAGGAAGCGGCCAAGATGGCGGTGGAAAACGACGTTCATGTGGTGGGTGCGTCTTCTCTGGCGGCCGGCCACAAAACCCTGGTGCCAGCGCTGATCGCCGAGCTGAAAAAGGCCGGCGGCGATGACATCCTGGTGGTGGTGGGCGGCGTGATTCCGCCGGCGGACTACGAGTTCCTGCGAAACGCGGGGGCCAGGGGGGTCTTCGGCCCCGGCACGCCCATCGCCGATTCGGCCAACCAGGTGCTCAACGCCCTGGAGCAGGGAAAATAGATGACCGAGGGCGCCGCAACCGGCGGCGGCGGAACCGGATTGACAACCGGTTCCGAGGAAGCGTATATCCTGGGGGTCCGGGGCGGGGATCGACGGATGCTGGCCAAGGCCATCACCCTCATCGAATCCACCCGCCCGGGCCATCAGGAGACGGCCCGGCGGGCGCTGGCGGCCCTGGCGCCCGAAACGGGCGGCGCGATTCGCCTCGGCGTCACCGGCGTGCCCGGCGTGGGCAAGTCCACCTTCATCGAGGCCTTCGGCATGATGCTGCTGGAACGGGGGCACAAGGTGGCGGTGCTGGCCATCGACCCGAGCAGCGCCCGGTCCGGCGGCAGCGTGATGGCGGACAAAACGCGCATGGAGCGGCTGTCGGCCGAGGCGGGTGCCTTTATCCGGCCCTCGCCCTCGGGGGCCAACCTGGGCGGCGTGGCCCGCAAGACCCGGGAGAGCATGATGCTGTGCGAGGCCGCCGGCTACGACGTGGTGATCGTGGAGACCGTGGGCGTGGGCCAGTCGGAAACGGCGGTGGCCTCCATGACCGATTTTTTCCTGGTGCTGATGCTGGCCGGCGCGGGCGACGAGGTGCAGGGCCTCAAGAAGGGCGTGCTGGAGCTGGCCGACGCCATCGCCATCACCAAGGCCGACGGCGCCAACGCCCGGCGGGCCGAGGCGGCCCGGAAGCAGTGCGAGGGGGCCCTGCGACTGGTGTCCCGGAGCCATCCGGTCTGGCGGCCCCCGGCCCTGGTCTGCTCGGCCATGAAGATGGCCGGCATATCGGCCGTATGGGAGGTGATCCTGGAGCACCGCCGCATCCTCACCGAGCGGGGCGAGCTGGCGGAAAAGCGGCGGCGCCAGGCATTGGCCTGGATGTGGACCCTGGTGGAGGAGGGGCTGCGGGAACGGTTCCGGAGCCATCCGGAGGTCCGGCGCATCCTGCAGCGGGTGTCCCACGAGGTGGAGCGGGGCGAGCGGACGCCGGCGGAAGGCGCCGAGCGCCTGCTGGCGGCTCTTTATAACCGCTTCGGAAATGGCCGGATCGCCGGTGGCGCCAATTGCGCGGCCGGCCGTATCGGGAACGGAGCAATCGATTCAACACCGAATCATGGCATAGACGAAAGGAAACGCGAGAATGGGTATCGTTGCGGATAAAATCAAAGATCTGAAGGAACGCGAGAAAAAGATCCTCCAGATGGGCGGCGAAAAGGCCGTCGCCAAGCACAAGGAACAGGGCAAGCTCACCGCCCGGGAGCGGCTCGACTACTTTTTCGACCCCGGCACCTTCCGGGAGATCGACATGTTTGTCACTCACCGGTGCGTCAACTTCGACATGGCCGGCGTTGAGATTCCGGCCGACGGCGTGATCACCGGCCACGGCATGGTAAACGGCCGGCCGGTCTTTGCCTTCTCCCAGGACTTCACGGCCCGGGCCGGCAGCCTCGGCGAGATGCACGCCAAAAAGATCTGCAAGGTGATGGACATGGCCTTGAAGGCCGGTGCGCCCTTCGTGGGTTTCAACGACTCGGGCGGCGCCCGCATTCAGGAGGGCGTGGACGCCCTGTCCGGGTTCGGCCAGATATTCTACCGCAACTCCATTTCCTCGGGCGTCATCCCGCAGATATCGGCCATCATGGGCACCACCGCCGGCGGCGCGGTCTATTCGCCGGCCATGACCG
>JAABTE010000379.1 GCA_011390035.1 Desulfobacteraceae bacterium
GAACCACTGCCGGGTGGACAGGCGGCCCTGGAAGAAATTGATGCACACATGCTCCCGGGAGCCGAAGGCGCAGGCCGCGCCCGCCATGGAGACCCAGATCATGGTGTAGCGGACGATCTCCATGGTGCCCATGTAGGTCATCCCGAAAAAGTACCGACCGCACACATGAAAGATGATCGCCAGCATGATGATGGCCATGCCAAGGGCCAGAAGGTATCGAAGCCCGGTATCCAGCCGCTTCATCCAGATGGAGACGGCCTCATGAAACGCCGCCAGCCCGCCGCCTTGTTGCCTGGTGTTCATGGAATCGCCCCGCTTTCCCGGCGCCCCCGGCGCCGGTCCGATCCTTGGCGGATCGGACCGGCATCGGGGGCAGTCTTCTAAAAAAAATTACGCGCTATGACGCACGCTATGAATAGATCAGAAATCCTTGCCGAGCGCCTGGATCTCCGCCACGATGGGCTTGATCTCGGGGTGCTTTACATAAAACTCGTCATACACGCCGGCGGTGGCCTTCATCATGCCCTCAAGATCCGGCTCGCGCTCCACCTCCATGCCGTTGGCGACGGCTTTTTCCAGGTGCTCTTCCTCGGATTTGTAATAGACCTCGCGGCCATGCCGCCCGGCCTCGACGGCGGCCTTGCGCAGGGCCTCCTGGTCTTCCGGTGACAGCTTGCCCAGGGTGTCGGGGCTGGTGAGCAGCATGGTGGGGGCCACGATGTGCTGGGTGATGGAGACATAATCCTGCACCTCGTGAAGCGACCGGGAGGTGATCACCCAGTTGGGATTGGACTGGCCGTTGACCACGCCGGTTTTAAGGGCGGTGTACAGCTCGCCGTAGGAGACGGGAATGGCGTTGGCGCCCAGCGCCTTGATGGTGGCGATGCGCACCGGCGCCTCGATCACCCGCATCTGGATGCCCTTGAAGTCGCCCACGGTTTTCAGGGGGCGCTTGTTGTTGGTGATGTTGCTGATGCCGTCAAATGAGTAGCCCAGGCCCAGCAGGCCGGAATTGGGATTCATCTTGAGCAGCCTGGCGCCGATGGGGCCTTCCAGCACGGCGTCGATATGCGCCGCGCTCTTGAACAGGAAGGGCAGCTCGAAAAGGTCCACCACCGGATCGAAGGCGCCGATGGGGCCCATGGTCACAAGGCCCACCTCGATGATGCCGTCGCGCACGCCTTCTAAGATCTCGCGGTCGTCGCCGAGCTGGCGCTGGGGAAATATCTTGATGTTGACCCGGCCGTTGGTGCCGGCCTCCACCAGCTCCTTGAATTTCAGCGAGGTGGCCTGGTAGGGGCCGTCGGGGTCCGGATCCACGCAGTGGGCCAGCTTCAAGGTGGTGGCGGCGCCGGCGGCGGTGACGGAAAAGGCCAGAAAGGCCGCCAGGATGATCGTTGCTAAAAGATGCGTCTTTTTCATTGTTGCTTTCCCTCCATTTGGTGATTGGCGAATCATAATCAAAACGCGGCTACGGTTGAACCAACGCGGATCTGCTCTGGGAAACACCACCTCCTCGGGATGGACATGTTAAAAATGGAATAATATGACAAAACATTAAATGAACCACATTCAGTAAACGCTTGAACAGCCGCCCCTCCGGTATATAAGCCGGCCGACGCGCTGTCAACGGTAAAAGGATCCGGTCCGGTCCCGCCCGGCCCGGCCCGGCCCTTAAACCAAACCGCCCTCGCTCAACGGCTTGTTGTCGATCACCCGAACCGGATCGAAGATGGACAGATCCAGCGCGTGGGGCTTTTGCAGAATGAGTTCGGCGATGTAACGGCTCACCGCGGGCGCCTGCTGCAGGCCGTGTCCTGAAAACCCGTTGACCAGGAAAAACCCCTTGCACTCGGGCCATTCGCCAAGAAGGGCGTTGCCGTCCATCTGGTTGACGGCGTAAAGGCCGGCCCAGCCCCGCACCAGCTTCAGGGTGTCGAAGGCGGGCGCGAATTCCGCCAGCTCCAGCCACAGCTCTTCCATGAACCGATCCCGGTCCCAGGTGAAATCAAAACCGATGGTGTCTTCGGGCTTGGATTTTCCCACCAGGATGAGCCCGCCGGTCTCGGTGCGGAAATACAGGCCCGAGCGCAGAACGGTCAGGGGCAGCGGCCCTTCCGGCTTCACCTGGGTGTCCAGCACGAAGACCTGGCGCTTGACCGGATCGATGGGCAGCCTGATGCCGGCCGTTGCCGCCACCTGGGAGGCCCAGGCGCCGGCGCAGTTGGCCACCACGCCGGCCTTAATGCTGCTGCAGGATGCCAGCTCCACCCCCTCGATGCGCCCGCCGGCTATTTTCAGGGCGGTGACCTCGTCGGCGATGAAAACGGCGCCCTGGGCGATGGCCTTGGCCTTATAGGCCATGAGTACGGCGTAGGCGTCAAAATGGCCGTCCGTGGGTCCGAAGGTGCCGCCGGCGTATTCGGCGGCAGCCTCGTATAGGGGATAGCGGGCCTTGATGGCGTCCGGGTCCATCCAGGAAACATCGCAGCCCAGATCCTTTTGAAGCTTCAGGGCGGCCTCCGCCGACGGCCGGTCGGCATCGTCCACCATGAACAGGTTGCCCTCCTGGCAAAAGGAGATGTTCGGCCCCGCGTCGCCCACCCGCATCTGCTCTTCGAAACGGCGGAACACTTCAAGCGTGTGCCGTGAGATCTGGATGTTCTGCTTCAGGCTGAACTGGATTCGGGTGTTTGCCATGGAAAGCGTGGTGGAGG
>JAABTE010000039.1 GCA_011390035.1 Desulfobacteraceae bacterium
GCGGTGGACACCGGCACCCGGGCCGGCCCGGCGGTCACCTTCGACTCGCTGTAGGCGCCCTCTGAGACGGCAAAGACCGCATAGTAATACGACACCCCGGGCTGGGCGGCCGCATCCGTGTAGGAATGGGCGTTCAAACCGGTGTCGGCTTCGGTATAGCCGATGGTAATCCATTCGTTGCCGTCGTCCGAAGCGGCCCGATAGCGCCAGATCTCGAAGAAATCCACCGGTCCGTCATCTGTTGTCCAGGAAACGACAATGCTGCTTTCCTCCATCTCGTTCCACTGGGCCGATACCGTCTGGATGGCGGCAACGGGGACCACGGCCGCGATGGGCTCGCCCACCTGGATGGGCGCTGAGTTTTCGCTGTAACCGTTGGCGTCCGTTACCATCACCCGGACGAACGGTTTCTTGCCGACATATTCCGAATCCCGGCCCCAGGTGATGGAAAAGTCCTTGAGCCCCACCCAGCCGAAGGAGTGCCAGGGACCGTTGGAGGCGATGGCCACGAAGACCTGCATCGCCTGGGCGGCCGGATCGAGGCTCGATACCTTAAAGGCGGAACTGACCGCCTCGCTGTCGTTGGACATCCAGGCGATCCGGGGCGTTTCCATGGGATCTCCCTTGGCCGATCCGATGTCCACGTAGTCTTTGCTCTCCGTGTCCGTGGAAAGATGGGTGGAGCCGCCGATGTCATTGTAGGAGACCACCGAATAGTAGTATTCAACGCTTGGCCGGGGATAGTCCCGAAGGGCGTTGTTGTTGCTGGTGCCGATTTCGGCATATGTGGAAAGATCGTCCACACTGGCCCGGAAGACACGATAATAATTTGCGTCCGCCGATTTCTTCCACTTCACGTCAACATAAGGGCCCTCGGCGTCCGTGGCCGTCACCTCCGTGGGCGGGGCGGGCCGGCCCTCAACCGTCCGGCCCCCGGTGTTGCCGATATCCTTGATGGTCATGGCGAACATCGCGATGCCTTCTTCGTCGGTGGCGCCGTAGTCCTCGTACTTGATCCAGGAGTAGCCGCCCATGGCCCAGTTTTCTCCCCATGAGTTGACAAACTTGAGGGCGCCGACGCCGAACTTGTTATCGTCATAGCCCACGCAGAGGATGGCGTGGCCATAGTTGGTGTTGGCCGGATTGTATGTCAGGTAGTTGTCTTCGGGGGATGGGTTCCAGTTGCCCGGCATCATATCATACCGGTTGATGCCTAAAATGACCGGCCCCTCGGTGAGGGCCAGCTTTACCTCGTTGAGGTTGCTGAGCTGATTCATCTCGCCGCTGCGGAACTCCTTGGCCTCGGCGTGGGCCGCGCCGGGGATGTTGAAATCGGCGTATTTTTTCTTCTCGTCGGCCGTTCCGGAGGTGCCGAAATCCTCAAATGGCACAGTGGAAAGGCGGGCGCAGCCATGGCGATTGAGTACCTCCCACGCATTGATCATGTGGTAGGGCTTGTCGTAGTTTTTGCACTGCATGGCGAAAAGATACATGGGGGAAAAGGCGTTGGCGTCCGCGGACCAACCCTCCTCCACCACCTCATGGTAGGATTTGTAATAGTATCCGGTGGACCAGGCGGTGCAGGAGCCGGTCTGGCCCTGGCTTTTAACCGCCGGCAGTCTGGCGGAATGGTCCACGCTTCGGGGCAGCAGGTTGCTGGCTGGGGTTTCCGTGCGATGGGCGTTCAGCGGGTCGGCCGCCTCGCCGTCTTCAACGGTAAATTCCTCATTGCCGGTGGCAGGCGCCGAGTTGCCGGCGGCGGCCATGGCCATGAGCGCGTAAACAGCCTCGGAAACACCGATGCGAAGATCGCCGTTCACATCCGCCTCGCCCGGATCCGCAAGATCCGTTAGGGTCTGGCCGGCAGCCGTCTGAAGAGACATCAGAACATCTTTCAGGGTGATGCCGCCCACTCCGTCCACATCTCCTGGAGCGGCGGCCGCGGGTGGCGGGCAAAGACACAGGCTGAAGAGCAGCAGCGCCGGCAATAAGATGGAAACCGATGGCTTCGGGCTCATGGGGGACCCCCTTTGCATGGTGGTTTAAAGTATTGATGGATTTCGGCCGCTCAACAGCGCAGGCGTCCGGAAAAGGGTTTCGGAGGTTGCTCCGGAACCCTTTTCCCGAGGTCTGTGCCGCCGGCGAAATGGGAGGGGCGAATAAGTTTAACCGCCACGCGGCGGGATCATCAGCTCGCGATTGCGAACCCATGCCCCGGCGGATGGCCGGGGAATAAATCCCCCGGCTTCCGGGCCAGGGGCGATTTTGACAGAGCCCTGATATTTTGACAGAGCCCTGATCTTTTGACAGAACCCTGATGTTAAGAATAAAGAAGCCGTGCCGCACGTTGCCGCGCGGCACGGCCGTCCGAATGGGCTTTGTTAAGCGGCCACATCCGGGTTGTAACAGACCCGACAGCAGGAAAGGCACCGATTGCTCTCGGCAAGGGCCTCCTCCTCGGTGAGTACCTTGTCCACCTCCTCGAAGCTTTTGACCCGCTCTTCCGGCGGCAGCTCGGTCATCTTGGAGCGCGGCTTTTTTTCCACGCCCGGCACCTGCTTGAAGATGGATTCGTCGATGTGGCGCTTGAACAGGGAACTCTCGGGCGCCTTGACCTCCTCGCCGGACAGGAACTGGTGGATGGACCGGGCCGCCCGCCGTCCGCCGCCGATGGCCTCCACCACCAGAGACGGGCCGGTGGCCGCGTCGCCCGCCGTGAAGATGTGCGGGATGCTGGTCTGGAGGGTGTACGGATCGGTATCGAAGGTGTTCCAGCGGGTGATCTTCAGGTCGGCCATGCCCGGGCCCATGTTCTTGAAGCTCATGTCGGGCTGCTGGCCGATGGCGGTGATCAGGATATCAAGGTCCATCCGGGTCTCGGAGCCCTCAACGGGCACGGGGCGTCGGCGGCCGGATGCGTCGGGCTCGCCCAGCTCCATCTTCAGGTACTCGAGCTGCTTGACATTGCCGTCCGCGTCGCCGATCACCTGGGTGGGGGCGGCCAGGAACACGAAGTTGATGCCCTCGTGCTCGGCGGCCTCGATTTCCACCTCGTTGGCCGGCATCTCAGAGCGGGTCCGCCGGTACACGATGGAGACCTCCTCGGCGCCCAGCCGGATCAGGTTCCGCACGCAGTCGATGGCGGAGTTGCCGCCGCCCACAACCGCGGCCTTCTTGCCCTTGATGTCCAGCTCTTCGCCCGAGGCAAGGCGGGACAGGAAGTCGATGCCCTTGAAGCAGCCCTTCAGGTCCTCGCCCTCCACCTTCAGGTTGTAGTCCACCCAGGCGCCATGGGCGATGAAGATGGCCTCGAAGCCCTCCTTTTCCATGTCGGCCACGTTGAAGTCCCGGCCCAGGCGCATGTTGGTCCGCGCCTCGATGCCAAGGTTCAGGATGCCCTCGATCTCCCAGTCCAGTGTCTTTTTGGGCAGCCGGTATTCGGGGATGCCGTAGCGGATCATTCCCCCCAGCTTGGGCATGGCCTCGAAGATGGTGACAGAATGGCCCAGGCGCCGCAGGAAATAGGCGGCGCTGAGGCCCGCCGGCCCGCCGCCCGCAACGGCCACGCGCTTGCCGGTGTCCGGGGCGCAGGCGATGGGCAGGCGCTTTCCGGAGTTCATCTCGAAGTCCGCGGCGAAGCGCTTGAGCTGGTTGATGGAAACAGCCTCGTCCTCCACGCCCCGGCGGCAGTAGTCCTCGCAAGGATGGGGGCAGACCCGGCCGCAGGACAGCAGCAGCGGGTTGCGCTCCCGGATGGTATGCACGGCGCCCTCGTAATCCCCCTCCCGGATCTGGGCGATGTAGGTGGGGATGTCGATTTCGGCCGGGCAGGTCTGCTGGCATGGGGCCAGAGGATCGGTCTCAAGGTTGGTGTGCAGCAGCCTATCGGACATGGTCCGCACATGGATCAGGTCCTTGGGGCAGGCCCGCTGGCACGCGCCGCAGCCCACGCAGGCCACCTCGTCGATCACAGGATAGCCCTCCGGGCCCATCTTGATGGCGGAGAAGCTGCATATCCGCACGCAGTCGCCGTAGCCCAGGCAGCCCACCTGGCAGACGCGCTTGCCGCCGAACATGGCCACCATGGCCTCGCAGGTGTTCACGCCGTTGTAATAAAAACGGTCTTCCGCCCGGTCTCCTCCGTCGCAGGGGTTCATGGAGACCCTTGGCTCGGCGCTTCCCGGGTCCATGCCCATCACGCCGGCCACGCTGGTGGTCGCCTCGGGGCCGGCCACGGCGCAGACGCTGGGGGGCGCCTTGCCTTCCACCACCGCCGCCGCGGCCGCCGAGCAGCCCGTGAAACCGCAGCCGCCGCAGTTGGCGCCGGCCAGGTAGTTTTCCACCTGGGCGATCCGCGGATCCTCCCATACATAAAAGATCTTCGAGGCGAAGCTTAACACGGTGCCGCAAAGGGCGCCGATAATTAACATAAACAGCAATGCTTCGATCATGATTGCATTCTCCTCGCTATGCGAATGTTGTTAGACCATTCCCTTGAACGCGAAAAAGGCAAGGGAGATGATCCCGGCGGTCACCAGGGCGATGGAGGTGTCCTGGAGCGGCCGGGGCACGCGGCCCAGCAGCACCCGCTCCCGCACGCCGGCGAACAGGATCAGGGCCAGGCCGAAGCCCACGGCGTAGGCGAACGAGGAGACCAGGGCCTGGATGAAGGTGTACTCCTCGTTGACGTTGATCAGACACACGCCCATGACCGCGCAGTTGGTTGTAATCAGGGGCAGGAATATGCCCAGCCCGGCGTACAGCGCCGGGATGCTCTTTTTCAAAAACATCTCCACGAACTGGACCAGGGAGGCGATCACCAGGATGAAGGCGATGGTGCGCAGGTAATCCAGCCCGAGGGTTTGCAGCACGAAGGTGTTCACGATCCAGGTGATCAGGCCCGCCATGACCAGAACGAAGACGACGGCCGCGGCCATGCCCACGGCGGTTTCCATCTTCTTGGAGGTGCCCAGGAAGGGGCAGTTGCCCAGATACTGCGCCAGCAGGATGTTGTTGACCAGGATGGCGCTGATGGCAAGTACAAGATAGTCACCCATCGGTTAATCTCCTATTTTTTTCCCACGAGGTTCATCAAGGCGAGCATCAGGCCCAGGCCGACAAAGGCGCCCGGCGCCTCCTGCATGAAGGCGAAGGGCTCGAAACCGGCACCGAAGATCGAGTGCCCCAGCAGTGTGCCGTTGCCCAGGGCCTCCCGCACGGCGCCCAGGGCGCCCAGCGACAGGGTGAAGCCGATGCCGATGCCCAGCCCGTCGGCGATGGAGGGCAGGATCGGCTGCTTGAAGGCGAAGGCCTCCGAGCGGCCCAGCACGATGCAGTTGACCACGATCAGCGGGATGAAGATGCCCAGGCTCAGAAAGAGCGGGTAGGTGTAGGCCTGCATGACCAGCTCCACCACCGTCACGAAGGTGGCGATTACCACGATGAAGCAGGCGATCCGGACCTTGGGCGGAATCACCTTGCGCAACAGGGACACGAGCATGTTGGAACACAGCAGCACGAAGGTGGTGGCCATGCCCATGCCAAGCCCGTCCTGAACCGACTTGGTCACCGCCAGGGCGGGGCAGAGCCCCAGCACCAGGCGAAATGGCGGAATCTCGTCCCACAGACCCTTGACAAATTCCTGAGTGATCGATTTTGCCATGTCTCGCTTCTCCTATTTGTTAAAGGCCTGGACCTTTTCCTGAATTTCGGGTTTCAGCCGCTTGTACATCTCCGCCACGCTGGTGGCGGCGTTTGTCACGGCCCGGGAGGTTACGGTGGCGCCGGAAATGGCGTTGATCTCGCCGCCGTCCCCCGTCACCTGGATGGGCTTTTCAATGGATTTGCCCTTGAACTGGGCGGCGAAGGCCGGATCCTCCTTGGCCCGGGCGCCCATGCCCGGCGTTTCCGCGTGGGTGGTGACCGCTATGCCCACGATGGTCTCTGACGCCGTGTCGATGCCCACCATCACGCCCACGTCTCCGCCGTAACCCTTGCCGAAGCTCTCCATGATCACGGCCTTCCCGCCGTCCAGCAGGCCCACGAAGACGTCCCGCTCCTCATTGCCGTCGGCCACCTTGAAGCGGTCGGCCAGCGGATCATTGGCGGCCCCGGCGAAGATCTGCTTAATGGCGGGGCCTTTGACGAAGGTCAGCTTCTGGTTTTCGATGCGCTCGGCGGTGTTGTTCTTGATGGCCGCCAGCAGTCCGCCGGAAAAAGCGCTCAAAACCGTAAGGACAACCACCATTTTTATCATCTCACGCATATCAGGCCACCTTTCCTAGGGCTTTTGGCCGGATCTTGTCCAAAAGCGGGTTAATGGTATTGATAATGAGGATGGCCAGAATCACGCCGTCCACATAGGCGCCGATGTTGCGGATGAGTACCGTCATCACCCCGCCCAACAGGCCGTAAAGCAGCATGGGAACGAAGTTGGTGGGCGACGACGAGTCGTCCGTGGCCAGGAAAAAGGCGCCGATGAGGGTGTAGCCCGAGAACAGGTGGATGGCCGGATTTGCGAATCGGGCCGGGTCGTTGGCGGCAAAGGCCCCCGAGGTTATCAGCACGCCCGCCAGGAAGGCAAGGGAGATCTCCCACCGGATAAAGCCCCGGAGCATCAGGTACGCGCCGCCGAGAATCAGGCCCAGGCCGAAGGTGGCGCCGATGGCGCCGGTCTGCCGGCCCATCAGAAGATCCGCCGCCGTGAAGGAATCCACCGAGGCGGGGCCGAAGTGCTTGATGGCCGCCATGGGATACAGGGCCGGAAAATCGAAGCTGTAGTTGATCAGGGCCACGTCCACGTCCAGATACTTGTACCAGGAGAGCATCAGAACGGCCAGGGCCACGGCCACCGGGTTGAAGGGGTTGCCGCCGATGCCGCCGTAGATCTGCTTGCCCACGACGATGGCCACAAAGGTGCCCACGACCACGAACCACCAGGGCGCCGTTGCCGGCAGCGTCATGCCCAGAAGCAGGCCGATGAGCGCGGCGTTGCCGTCTCCGATGGAATCGGGCATTCTGGAGACGCGGTTGAAGGCCAGCTCCCAGAGGATGGCCGATGAGATGGCGAGGCTCAGAACGCCCAAGGCCGGCATCCCGAACTGGACCACGCCGAACAGCGCCGCGGGAACGGCCGCCAGCATGATGTGATAGCTTCGCTCGGAAAGATTGCTCCCGTTGTGCCAGAAGGGGGCATGCGAAACGATGAATTTTTTCTGATTAGGCATCTGTTCCCTCCGCTGTCTCTTCTGTTTCCTCCGCGGACGTTTCCGCTTCCACCGCCGTTTTGTCCATCTCTTCCTCCAGCCGGTTCAGCTCGTATTTGGCCAGCCTGAGATACTGAAAGATGGGAATCCGGGACGGGCAGACGAAGGTACAAAGGCCGCACTCCACGCAGGAGCGCAGGTCGTACTCGTCCGCGGCCGTCTCGTACTGCCGGGCCTCGCAGAACCGCACCAGCATGTTCACGGCGATATTGGCCGGGCAGATCCGCACGCACTCGCCGCAGTTGGTGCAGGGCTGGTCCGAGACCAGGGACACGTCCCCGCTGTCCTGGGCCATCACGGCGTCCGTGTCCGGACCCACAGGGTATTCGTCCGAATAAATGGTGGCGCCCGTCATTGGGCCGCCGATGATGATCCGGTCGCGATCCTCAAGGGTCACGCCGCAGATGGCGAAGATGTCCTTGAGGGGGGTGCCGATCCGGGCCTCCACCATCGTCTGGCTCAGGTCCTTTTTGATCAGGGTGAGGGTCTTGGTAACGGGAATCTGTTTGGTTTCAAAGGCTTTGGCAATGCCGGCCACCGCCTCGGCGGTGAAAACGGCCACCCCGATGTCCAGCGGAGTCTTGCCGGCGGGCACCACCTCTCCGAGTACCTCCTTGAGGACGAAAACGGGCAGGCCGGCCGGATAGGCGTCGTCTATCAGCCGCGCCTCGGCGCCGGATGCGCCGCCGATGCCGCCGGCCGCCCGGCTCAGGGACTTGGGCATGGCCACCACCACCGGGGCTCCGTGGGCGATGCTTTTCAATATGCTCACGCCCTTTGTCAGCAGCGCCGCGTTGCGCCGGGCCACCTGCTGGTTGGTCAGCACCAGCAGATCCGGGTCCATGGCGTTGATCACGATGGCCCGGGGGTGAAAATCCTCGCCCAGGGCCTCAAGGGGCGGGTTGCCGGGGATGTGGGCCAGGTAATCCTTGAGGGTTTCCAGGGTCGCCTCGCCGGCGGCCCGGGCGAAGGCGTCGTCGATTTCCTCCGTTTCGGCCACGTCGAAGTGGATGGCGGTGCATGCCGCGCCGAAATCCCCCTGGTAGGCCGATACATAGGCCACCGCGCCGGTGACCGGGGAGATGGCGTAGCCCGGATCATCCGCGTAAACGGACAGCTTCTGGCCGGTTTTCACCGCGTCTCCGGGCTTGATCAGCAGGGCGTCGGTCCGCCGGTAGGGCCGGTTGTAATAGATGGTGGCCTTTTTGGGGGTCGGAATCCTTTCCGGCGTCAGGACCGAATCCGGCGAATCATAGGCGAATCGAGGCTTCGCCAAACCGAAAAATGATCTCTTCATCATAGTTCAACCTTTTGTTTTGCCGCATTAAAGTGAAAAATCGATCCTATCTGACATGACACAGCCCGCAGTCGTCCTTCATGGGGCCGGCGCCGTTGTTCAAGTGGCACCCGGCGCACTGGCCATGGAAGGCGTCGGCGCGGTTGGGGACCGTGGAGATGTCGAAATCCTCCGGGTCATGGCAATCGAGACAGGACGACGGGGCGCTGCCGTCTTCCGGCAGGTTGTGACAGACGCCGCAGGACTGGGTCTCCGAGGCGTCCATGGGGTGGTGGTGGCAGGCGCCGCACTCCAGCCCGTAATCTTGCGCGTGGGTCTGGTGGTCGAAGACGACACGGCCGGTGCTGGCCTGAAGCGCCAGGCGAATCGGCTCCTCGGGCGGCGTGGCGGAAAAGGCCGCGTAGCACAAGACCCCCACGACCAGAAAAATGCCAGCCAACACATACGCCAGCTTCACTTCATTCTTCGAGGTCATTTTCTGTTCGTTTCCTTTCCGAAGCGTTAGGGTTAAAGAACATTCTATGGATATATCTTAAAAAAGCGGTCGATAGAAAAAAATTCCAAGAGGAATCGCGTAGCATAGAGTCGTAAAAGTTTCAAGCATTTTTTGAAGGCGCGGCCCATGGAAAAGGGTTGTGGAAGCCGGGATTTTGCCCTATTATCAAGGGCCATGAGCCATGCCGATGTCACATACCGTTTTGCCTGGAAGCGGGCCGTTTCCGAGGTGGACAAGGCCGCCTGGGACGCCCTGGCCCTCCCCCTTCAAACCCCCTTCATGGAATGGGACTGGCTTCGCCTGCTGGAGACCTCCCACAGCGCCGCTCCCGCCGCGGGATGGACCCCCCGGCACCTGACCGTCTGGAGCGGAGACCGGCTGGTGGCCGCAGCCCCGCTCTACATAAAGCCCCACAGCGAAGGCGAATTCATCTTCGACTACCCCTGGGCCGAGGTGGCCCATCGCATCGGCGCCGCCTATTTTCCCAAGCTGGTGGGCATGACGCCCTTTACCCCAGTGTCCGGCTACCGGTTCCTCGTGGCTCCGGACCAGGACGAGGGCGTGCTCACGGAGGTCATGGTCCGGGAGATCGACCGCTACTGCCGGCGCAATGGCCTGTCGGGCGCCGGCTTTCTGTTCGCCGACGGCAAGTGGCGCCGCCGGATGCGGCGGCTGGGCTACTGCGAATGGCTCCATGCCGGCTTCATGTGGAAGAACCGGGGCTATCAAAGCTTCGATGACTTCCTGTCCGTTTTCAAGTCGAACCAGCGCCGCAATATTCGCCGGGAGCGCCGGGATATTATGGCGGAGGGCATCAGGATGCGCGTGCTGGCGGGCGAGCAAGCCGCCGGGATGCCCCGCCTGATGCACGGCTATTACACCCGCACCAATCAGCGCTTTGGCCCCTGGGGCTGCCAGTACCTGACACCGGAGTTTTTCGAGCGCCTTCACGAAGCTTACGGCCACCGCCTGATGTTCGTTATCGCCCAGGACCACCGGCGCCACGGGCCGCCCGTGGGCATGGCCATGTTCGTGGTAAAGGGGCCGCGCCTTTATGGCCGCTACTGGGGCAGCATCGATTCCCCCCATGCCCTGCATTTTGAAACCTGCTATTACACGCCCATCGAGTGGGCCATCGCCAACGGCATACGGTATTACGATCCGGGCATCGGCGGCGGGCACAAGATCCGCCGGGGCTTCGAGGCGTCGTCCACCTTCAGCCTGCACTGGTTTACCGACCCGCGCATGCGCCGGCTGATGGCCTGCAACATCGACGCGGTGAACCTGGAGGAGCGGGCCCAGATCGACGCCACCAACGCGGCGGTGCCCTTTCATCTGGCCCCGGGGGAGAATCCGGGCGGCGGGCCGGCAAGGGGCAGAATGGAGGACTGAGGGGCCATGGCTCCCGGCCCTCATTCCCCCGCTGCTTCCCACAGCGCCCGGACAGCGCCCGCCAGCCGCCGCCGGTCCTCGACCGTCGGGCTCTCCTGTGGCCATCGCACCCGAATCTCCTTGTTCCGCCCCGTCAGGCCCGAAAGGATCTCCACCGAAGACTTGGGCATCCCCAGTTGCCTGGCCAGAAACGCCACGCACATCCTGTTGGCCGCCCCGGAAACCGGCGGGGCGGTGAGCTTTACCTTCAGCGCCCCGTCGTGGGGGCCGGCCAGGGCGTTTTTGGAGGATCGGGGCAGCACCTTGATCTGAAACACCAGCCCCTCGGCGGTGGCCCGGACGGCGACGGCGCCGTCCCCGCCGCTCATGACGCGCCCCCGGAATCGGCGGAGGCGGCCCCGGAGGCGGAGGGGCGCGTCTGCCGATTCCGAATATGGTCGATGATTCCGCTGGCGGAAAGGTTTTCCAGGATCGGCACCCGCTCGATCCGGCCGCCGTATCTGGCCAGTATCTCCCGTCCGGCGATCTCGGATTCCGGCGTGTTGTCTCCCTTGGTGAGCACGTCCGGCCGGATGGCCTCGATCAGCCCCTCCAGCTCCCCTTCGGAAAACACGGTGACGTAATCGACGCTGTCCAGCGCCCCCAGCATCCGGGCCCGCTCCGCCTGGCCGATGACGGGCCTGCCCGGCCCTTTGAGCTTTCCAACGGCGGCGTCATCGTCGATGGCAACGATCAATGTGTCCCCCAGCCTTTTCGAGGCGGAAAAGAGCAGGACATGGCCGGCGTGCAGCAGGTCGAAGCAGCCGTTGGTGAACACGATGCGCCGGTTTTCCCGGCGGAGGCGCTCGGCCAGGGCGGCGAGCCGGGCGGGAGAGCGGTATTTGTCGGCCCGGGAAAGGGGCGGGGCCAGGGCCGCTTGCAGCTCCTCCGGCGTCACCGTTGCCGTGCCCACCTTGCCGACCACGATGCCGGCGGCCGCGTTGGCCAGGCGGGCGGCCTCGGCCATGGGCCGGCCGGCCACCGCAGCCAGCAGGGCGCGCAATTTCCGGGTTCCCAGGCGCCGGTCCTGCGGGCCGCCGAGCTGGTCCGTAAAGCCGTCCGTGGCAAGATAGAAGGTCGTCTCCTCCCGGATATCCATGGCGTGGTTGGTGAAGTCGTAGTCCATGTCCGAGCGCTTGTATCCGATGCTCATCCGGTCTCCCTTGATCAGGCGAACCCGGCCGCCGCTTTCAACATACAGGGGCAGCCTGGCCCCGGCGAAAACGAGGCGGGGGCCCCCGGGCCGGTCCAGGTCCACATAGCACACGGCGGCGTCGAGGCCGTCGTCGCTCAGGGCGTATCGGGTGTCTTGATGCAGGGTGGTCTTCACCAGCAGGTTGAGCTGGCGCAGGATGCGGGACGGGTCGTGGAAGCGGTCGTCCCGCAGTATCCGCCGAAGCCCCGAGGAGGCGATCATGGTCATGAAGGCGCCGGGCACGCCGTGGCCCGTGCAGTCCAGCGCCGCGATGATAAAGCGCCCGCCGGTTTCGGCCGCCTCCGCCGCCGTTTCGCCGGGGTCCGAGGCAGGGACGGCCGGGACCGGATCGGCGGCCGGGGCGTTGAGAAAATCCACGAAAAATATGTCTCCGCCCACAACATCGCGTGGAATCCAGATGAAAAAGGAATCGGGCAGGCGCCGCTGGACCTCGTCGATGTTGGGCAGCAGGGATCGCTGGATCATCTCCGCGTAGCGGATGCCGTCCATGATCTGCCGGTTGGCCTCCTCCACCCGCCGCAGGGTGCGGTTGAGCGCGTCGGTGCGCTGGGCCACCTTCTGCTCCAGGGTGCGGTTGTATTCCGCCAGCTTTTCGTAGGACGCCTCAAGATCCCGGCTCATGCGGATGAAGTTGGCCGACAGCATGCCCACCTCGTCCCGGCTGCGGGCGCGGATGTGGGCGGCCGCGGAAAAATCTCCCATGGACAGGCGCCGGGCCATGTCGGCCAGCTCGATGAGGGGCCGGGAGAAACCGGTGGCCAGGATATAGACGATGACAAAGCTGGGCAGAAGAAACAGCAGGGAGGTGAGGATCGATTTGAAGATCATGCCGTCGATCTCCAGGCCGATCTGCTGGCGGGACCGGTCGATCTCCTGGGAAAGGGGCGAGAGGCTGAATGCCAGCTTCAACACCCCCCAGGGCGCCGTGCTCACCTGGATGGGGTAGAAGATCTCCACGCCGGGCAGGCCCTCCACCGGCGTTTCCAGAACGGTGGCTTCCCGGCGCTCCAGCACCTTTTCGATCCATTCGGGGGCAGGCGCCTGGGTGGCGGCGCGGTCTTGACCGGTCTGCACAACGACCAGGCCGGAGGTGTTGACCAGCAGGCCGCAACAGACCTCGGGGGCGGCCCGCACGGCGCTGTCTATGGCCTCCATGGCGCCGGAGAAGTTGAAGCCGGCGATCTGGTTTTCCACCTGCTGGGCCAGGGTGGCGATCTGGCTCTTGCCCCGCTCGATGAGGTTCTGCTTCATCAATTCCACCCGCTTGCTCAACTCTTCTTCCAGCAGGCGCTTCTGGGAGGTGATCTGCACCCAGGTGAGGAAGGCCACCATGGTGATGACAAAGATGGTCATCAGCAGCATCAGCTTCCAGCGGATGCTCAGGCGAACGTCGGATCGGGCCTTTTCGGCTTCGGTGTCGGAACTTTTTTTCTGGGCGCGTTTGGGCATGTCAATGGGTGGTCTGATAAATACCGTTCATAATGGCTACCTATTTAAACCAGAAATTTGAAGTCAAGTAAAGCGCTTTTCCCTGTTTATGGGGAAATGCTTTAACAATCGGTTGATCTTTCCGGGCGCGTGG
>JAABTE010000380.1 GCA_011390035.1 Desulfobacteraceae bacterium
CACCGCAGTGATCCGGCCACAAAGACCAGCCCCGCGGCGTTGAGCATGATCTCCACGCCGATGAGTATCATGATCAGGTTGCGCCGGGCCAGGGCGCAGGCCCCGCCCAGCAGAAAGAGGATCAGCCCCAGAAAGACCACCTGTTCGAAGCTGACGATCATGACCCCTCCTTTCCGTCCTCTTGCTTCCCCAGGTACCAGGCGCCCACCAGCCCCACGAAGAGCAGAAATGAGACCACCTCCACAGGAAACCAGTATTCCCGGAACAAAAAGACCCCGAAGGCCGCCGGCGAGGCCATGGCCAGCTTAAGGGAATGGGTGGTTGCGGAATCGGCAAAGACCAGCGCGCCGCCGGCCGTCAGCAGGATCATCACCATGGCTCCAGGGAACACCCAGTGGCCGAAGGACAGATCGGCCGGATCATCCTCCGCCTCCCGCCGCACGGTCATCAGGATGAACAGGAACAGCACCATGATGGCCCCGGCGTAGAGGATCACCTCCAGGGCCGCCAGCAGCGGCGCCCCCAGCAGGAAAAAAAGCATGGCCGTCCCGAAGAACGAGACGATCAGATAGACCACCGCGTGAACCGGTTCCCGACGGGTGACGGCCAGGGCGGTTGCCGCCACGGTAACGCCGCCGATCAGGTAAAAAATGGCAGAAAGAAGGCTCATGCGTCCGCTTGCTCCTATGGCATGTTGCTTTTCAGGTTCACGGGCGGGGCCTCGCCGATGTGGCCGCCCTTGTCGCCCTTTTCGCTCACCCCGGCGTGGCGGTAAAAATCGTAGGCGTCGTTCTTCCCGCAGTGATCCACCAGCAGGTCCGCCTTTTCGCGCACCATGTCCAGCAGGTTGGGCTCGCAGATCTCGAAATCGGGGGTGAGCTGAATGGCCAGGGTGGGGCATGCCTCCTCGCACAGCCCGCAGAAGATGCACCTGGCAAAGTTGATGCGAAACCAGGCCGCGTAGCGCCGGCCGTCCTCCCGCTCGGCGGATTCCATGGAGATGCAGCTCACCGGGCAGACCCCCGAGCAAAGGTAGCAGGCCACGCACCGCTCGTCGCCGTCCGGGTCCCGGGTAAGGATGATCCGGGCCCGGGAGCGGGCCGGCAGGGAACGCTTGTATTCCGGGTAGGATTCGGTGATGGGCCGGCGGAACAGGTGCTTGAAGGTGACGGCGTAGGAGGCCGCCAGCCCCCGAATGCCGTCCGCGCCCCGCTCCATCAGCCCCTTTGTTTCCTTTTCTTCCGCTTGCCTCATGCCGTCTCCGTTTTTGCCCCGTTCAATTAGCCGTCTCCGTTTTTGCCCCGTTCAATTAGCCGTCTCCGTTTTTGCCTCGTTTAATTATATGTTCCCCGATATGTTCCCCGATATTTTGCGGGATATGTTTAGGGATATGCTCCGGGCGTCCTTTCATACCGCCAGCATCACGGCCCCCGTGATGAGGATATTGACCAGAGCCACCGGCAACAGCACCTTCCAGCCCAGGTGCATCAACTGGTCATACCGCAGCCGGGGCAGCGTCGCCCGGGTCCAGATCATGAAGAAGGGCACGATCAGCGCCTTCAGATACAGCCACAGCGCCGGCGGCAGCCACGGCCCGCGCCACCCCCCCAGAAAGAATATGGCCACCAGCGCCCCGAGCGCGATCATGCTCACATACTCGCCCACGAAGTACAGGGCGAAGCGCATCCCGCTGTATTCGGTGTGATAGCCGGCCAGCAGCTCGTTTTCCGCCTCCGGCAGATCAAAGGGCAGCCGCTTGGACTCGACCATGGCGGCGATCAGAAAGATCAGAAAGGCCACCGGCTGGACCAGCAGGAAAGGATAGCGGGCCTGGGCGTCCACAATATCCACCAGGCTGAAAGAGCCGGCCATCATCACCACCGGCACCAGGGAAAGCCCCAGGGCCAGCTCGTAGCTGATCATCTGGGCCGCGCCCCGCACGCCCCCCAGCAGGCTGTACTTGGAATTGGAGGCCCAGGCCCCCAGCGCGATGCCGTACACCTGCATGGAAGACAGGGCGAAGATGAACAGCAGCCCCACGTTCAGATCGGTGATCACCAGGGGCACCCGATGCCCCCACAGCGTGACGCTCGGGCCGAAGGGGATGACCGCCAGCATCATAAGGGCCGCGCCGGCCACCACGGCCGGGGCCGCCTTGAAGATGAGCCGGTCCACGCCGGCGGGTATCACGTCCTCCTTGAAGAGCAGCTTCATGCCGTCCGCGATGGGCTGAAGAAGTCCGCCCCACCCGGCCCGGTTGGGCCCCAGCCGGATCTGGAAGCGACCCAGCAACTTCCGCTCCGCCAGGATCAGATAAGCCGCGGTCAGAAAGACCACCGCCAGCACCACCAGCATCTTCGCCACCAATATCGCCAGTCCAAGAAGCCACATGGTCTTCGCCTATTCTCCGGCCTGCCCGGTCGGCCGGGTCGGCCGTGTCGATTCAACCCCTTTGGATTCAACCCCTTTAGATTCAACCCGTTTGGATTCAACCTGTTTCGATTCAACCCGTTTCGATTCAACCCCTTTGGATTCAACCCGTTTCGATTCAACAGGCCCGGTCGGTTCGCCGGCGGCGGCCGCCGGATCCGCCTCTGACGCTTTCTGGATCATCTCCGGCCCTATAGCCGCGCCCCCCAGCTTTCGCCATTGCCCCCCGGCGTCCCTCGGAACCACCGCCACACCGCTTGCCATCCCCGGTGAGACCCGCACGG
>JAABTE010000381.1 GCA_011390035.1 Desulfobacteraceae bacterium
GTGGGGGTGTCCGCCCTGAAGATGGACATCGGCAAGCGCGAGCTGCGGCTGGGGGATATCGTGATCCAGGAGGGCGCCTGGATCTCCATCGACGGCACCCTGGGCAAGGTATATCAGGGCAAGCTGGCCACCACCGTGCCGGACATCAACGACCCGTGGCTCATCAAGCTGTTGAGCTGGGCCGACACCTTCCGCACCCTTGGCGTGTGGACCAACGCCGACTACCCGAGGGACGCAAAGCGTGCCCGGGAGTACGGCGCCCAGGGCATCGGCCTGTGCCGCACCGAGCACATGTTCATGGAGACCGAGCGGCTGCCCTTCGTGCAGAAGATGATCATGGCGGACCTGCCCATCGAGCGGCGGGAGGCCATCGACGCGCTGCTGCCCTTCCAGCGGGAGGATTTCGCCGGCCTGTTCCGGGCCATGGACGGCCTGCCCGTTGTGGTGCGCCTCATTGACCCGCCGCTTCACGAGTTTCTGCCCGACTACGGCGAGCTGATGCGGGATCTGTCCGACCTGAAGATCCGCATCCAGCATGCCGGGGAGCTTAAGATCATCGACGACATTCTGGATCAGATTCGGGAAAAGCAGCGGATCTTAAAGCGGGTGGAGAGCCTGCGGGAGGCCAATCCCATGCTGGGGCTGCGGGGCGTGCGCCTGGGCATCTTGATCCCCGAGCTGACCCGGATGCAGGTGCGGGCCATCTTCGAGGCGGCCTGCACGGTTTCCAAGGAGGGGGTGGATGTTCACCCGGAGGTGATGATCCCGCTCACCAGCCACGTTAACGAGTTGAAGCGCCAGCGAAAGACCCTGGAGGCCGAGGCCCGCCAGGTGATGGAAGAGCAGCACATGGAGATCGATTATAAGTTCGGCACCATGATCGAGATCCCCCGGGCCGCCCTCACGGCCGACCAGATCGCCGATTACGCCGGCTTCTTTTCCTTCGGCACCAACGACCTGACCCAGACCACCTTCGGCATCTCACGGGACGACGCGGAATCGGATTTTCTCATCGAGTACATGGAATCGGGCATCCTGCCCAACAACCCCTTTGCAATCATCGATCCGGACGGCGTGGGCGAGCTGATGCGCATCGCCATCGAAAAGGGTCGTTCCCGGAATCCGAAGCTGGAGTGCGGCATCTGCGGCGAGCACGGCGGCGATCCGCAGTCCATCGCCCTGTGCCACCGGCTGGGGCTCAACTATGTGTCCTGCTCGCCCTTCCGGGTGCCGGTGGCCCGGCTGGCGGCGGCCCACGCGGCCCTGAAGGACGGGAAGTGACGGGAAGCGACGGGAAGCGACGGAAAGCGACGGAAAGCGACGGAAAGCGACGGGAACTGAGAGGCCGGAGGCGGCGGTTCCGAAAGGAGAGTGACGGCATGGCCCAAGCAATGGAAGGGCGGAAGGAAGCGCCCCTTGAGGAAGCCTGCGAAAATCTGTTCAACTACGCCATCCAGCGGGAGGAAATCAAAGAACTGACCGCCGGCGTGCCGGAGGGGAGCAAAATCAACCCGGTGACCATGGAATACGAGATCCAGATCCTAAAGATCGTCAGCGTGGGCTGGGGCATCTCCTATTTCATGCCCCAGGCGGACCGAAAGCCTGAACTGGCCGCCGCCTACTGGGAGGCCACGCGGGCCTTTGCCGGCTCCATCTCCACCATGGCCTCGGCCGGCATGGACAGGGAGATCGACTATTTTCAGATCGTAAAGGACCGGGTGGACCTGTACGTCAAGGCGCTCAACGTCTTTTCAGACGTCAAGGACCCCGGCCCGGTGATCGGCCACACCTTCGCCAAGCTGTGCGGCGACGAGGAGGACATGTACGCCATGGTCTCCGGCAAACGGGTCTTTCACCTCTGCCTGGCGGGGGTTAAGGACTACCTGGAGGCGATTCGCATTGTCTGAGCCGGAGGAAAAGAACCGGCGGAGCGCCGCCCCGGCCGGTCATCGCCCCGGCCGTCCCTCGCCGGCCCGGCGCCGGGCCGCCCTGAGCGTGATGCTGGCCCTGGCCCTGGTGACGGTCGGCGTGCTGATAAAGCAGTCTCATTTCAATCCCGCGGTGGTGGCCTCCCGGGCCGGGGGCGGGGCTGGGGGCGCGGGCGCGGCGGGCGACATGGATGCGGGGGTGGCGGGCGACATGGAGGCGGGGGTGGCGCGGCCGGAAGCCCCCATCTTTCCGCCGCCGGAAGGGCTTCGGCCCATGACCCCGCCGGAACGCTTCGATCGGAACACCCTTTCGGACAAGATAAACGGCAAGGCCGAATTCTACCTGCCCGCAGGTTTTGCCCGACTGGACGCCCAGCGATTTGCCATGGAGGCGGCGCCGGACATCTGGATGGAGGCCTTCCTTTATAATATGGAAGAACCGGCCAACGCCTTTTCCGTCTTTTCCGGCCAGCGGCGGGAGGACGCCGAGCCGGTGGATCTTTCCCCAAACGCCTACACGGCGGAAAACGCCCTGTTTCTCACCCACGGCCCCTATTATGTGGAGATCATTGCCACCGCGGCAACAGACGAGGTCCACGCGGCCATGCGGGCACTGGCGGCGGCCTTCATGAAGGCCCACCCGCAAGCGGCGAGCGCGAGCGCGGCGGCGGCGGCGGAGGAGGAGGAGGAGGGATCGGGGGCTGGATCGGGGGCGGCGCCTTCCGCCCGCCCCGAGGAGGAGCTGCTTCCCGCCGAGGGCCGCATCGCCGACAGCCTCATTCGG
>JAABTE010000382.1 GCA_011390035.1 Desulfobacteraceae bacterium
GGAAATGGGCTGGCTGGCGGCCATGATCGTCACCGAGGAGATCGCCCGGGCGTCCAGTTCCCTGAGGGTCCAGGTCAACATGCAGACCCTGGGCTGCGCCTACACCATCTACGCCTACGGCAACGACGACATCCGCAAAAAATACATCCCCAAGCTGGTCAACGCAGACTACGTCGGCGGCTTCGGCATCACCGAGCCGGACGCCGGCTCGGACGTGATGGCCATGTCCTCCACGGCGGTGGACGCCGGGGACCACTGGGTACTCAACGGCTCAAAAACCTGGATCTCCAACGCCAACGTGGCCGACGTGATCATCTATTACGCCTACACGGATAAATCGGCCGGCTCCAGGGGCCTTTCGGCCTTCGTGGTGGAGCTGAAGAACTTCAACGGCGTCAAGACCACCTCCCTTGAAAAGCTCGGCTCGCACTCGTCGCCCACCGGCGAGGTCTTTTTGAACGACACCAGGGTACCCAAGGAGAACATCCTCGGCAAGCCGGGCGACGGAGCCAAGATCGTCTTTTCATCGCTGAATCAGACCCGGCTGTCAGCCGCGGCCGGAGGCGTGGGCCTGGCCCAGGCGTGCCTGGACGCGGCCATCAAGTACTGCCAGGACAGAAAGCAGTTCGGCAAGCCCATCGGCGAGTTCCAGATGAACCAGGACATGATCGCCCAGATGTCCGCGGAGATCGAGGCGGCCCGGCTGGTGGTCTATAAGGCCGCCTGGGCCAAGGACCAGGGGCGGCTCAACAACGGCCTGGACGTGGCCCAGGCCAAGTACCTGGCCGGCGAGGTGGCCACCAAGTCCGCCAACTTCGCCATGCGCATCCTGGGCGCCTACGGCTACTCCACAGAATACCCGGTGGCCCGCTACTATCGGGACGCACCCACCTACTCCATGGTGGAGGGCTCGGCCAACATCTGCAAATGGATCATCGCCATGGACCAACTGGGCATCCGAAAGGCCAACCGCTGACATGGAAAACGATATCGTTGAAAAAACCAAAAAGACCGCGGCCCTCTATTTCAAGGACGTGCCGGGCGAGCGGCCCTACGAGCTTTGGCGGGCCTTCGACAAGGACCTTTCCAGGGATCTGTCCCTTTTCATCACGGGCCAGATGTACGCCCGTGAGAAGATCCCCCACACAACCCGCCAACTGGTAACCGTTGCGGCCCTGACGGCCCTGAACCGGCCGGACGAGCTTCACCTTCACATCCACGCGGCCCTGAACGTGGGCTGCAAGCCTTCGGAAATCGCGGAAACCATCTTCCAGACCTTTGTTTACGCCGGGATGCCCGCTGTCAACGTGGCCTTAAAAACCCTGCGAAAGGCCCTTGAAGAGAAGGACATGTGGCCGCCGACCGAATGACCGGTAGATAAATGTCAAAGCGCCCGTTATCGGGCTTGTCAAGCGGGCCGCCTTCGGTTATACTTGCATTTTTGGAACGCTGAGGCGGCCCGACGACCGGTCGGTAGATTGCCGATCCGGCCGCCGCGCCGAGGAATGTGAAACGTCAATTTAAACGCGCGCAACTGGAGTGAAAGCCACATGAAACCCTACTTTGAAAAGATGCCGGAATTCGGCGCCGCCCTCAACGAGGGTCAGATCAGCAGCACTCAGGAGAACGTCCAGCAGATCAAGGCGGTGGAGGCCGAGGTCAAAAAGGCGGTGGACAAGGTCAAGAAGGCCGGCTTCCCGGAAGAAAAGATCAACGCCCGGGGCCAGATGACCATCTGGCAGCGGCTAAACTACCTGGTGGACCCTGGCACATGGTGCCCCATGCATACCATCTACAACCCGGAGGACAACGAGGAGGGCACCACCAACGTCATCGACGGCCTCGGCAAGATCTCGGGCAAGTGGGCGGTGATCATCGGCTTCGACAACAAGGTGATGGCCGGCGCGTGGCTGCCGGGCCAGGCGGAGAACATCTTGCGGGCCACGGATCTGTCCACCCGGCTGAACATCCCGCTGGTCTGGCTGGTCAACTGCAGCGGCGTGAAGCTGACCCACCAGGAAAAGTTCTACGCCGGCCGGCGGGGCGGCGGCACCACCTTCTTCCGCCACGCGGAGATGGAGCAGATGGGCATCCCGATACTGGCCGGCATCTACGGCACCAACCCGGCCGGCGGCGGGTACCAGGGCATCAGCCCCACCGTGCTGTTCGCCCATAAGGACTGCAACATCGCCGTGGGCGGCGGCGGCATATTAAGCGGCATGTCCCCCAAGGGATCTTTCGACCTGGAGGGCGCCGAGGCGCTGATCACCGCGGCCAAGCAGTTCAAGGCAAAGCCCCCAGGATCGGTGCAGATCCACCACGACGCCACCGGCTTTTTCCGCTATGTGTATGAAGAGGAGACCGGGGTGCTGGACGGCCTGAAGGAATTCATGCGGGACATGCCGGCCTACAACCCCAAGTTCTTCCGGGTGGCCGAGCCCAAGCCGCCCCGGTTTCCGGCGGACGACCTGTACCGGCTGATCCCCTTCAACCAGAAACGCATCTACAGCTTCGAGGAGGTGCTGGCCCGCCTGGTGGACGGCTCCGAACACATGGAGTTCAAGCCCGAATACGGCCCGGAGATCTACACCGGCCTTTGCAAGATCGACGGCTTTCCCGTGGGCGTCATCGGCAACCGCCAGGGCTATCTGGGTGACGGGTATCCCGAGTACGCCGACTATCCTGGCATCGGCGGCAAGCTGTATCGGCA